>JAIXVG010000374.1 GCA_027483145.1 Planctomyces sp. | reverse complement strand
CTTGACCTGCGGTTCACCGGCAACTCAGGGGATTCGGCTGATGTGACTCGCACGGGGGCGTCGTACAACAACGATGAATCGATCTTCAAGTCGCGTACCACAGGACAGAACCCTCCTGGACCGTTCCTCAGTGGGACTCGGGCACGAAATGCCCAACGGCTGGCTGCTAGAGGTGGTGCGTTCGCCGAACCCCTCTACTCGATTACAGGTGTCTCGGGCAATTCGGACAACTTCCTCTACTCTGGCGTAGGTGGCAGCACATTCCGTCGCACGACGTCGTCAAATACCGGTGGGTTCACCGTCACCGACAGCTTCCTCGATGCGGCTTTCCTGGGTGCTGGTGTCGGAGAGCTACCATTCATTTGGGCAACTATTGCTGACTAACGCAGGTCGTCTGATCATCATGGAAAGGATGATCACTTCCTGAAGGAACCCGATCCAATCAAGCAGCTCGACTAACTTTCGTTGGTCGAGCTGCTTTTGTTTGTGATCGGATGAGAATAAGCCTAAACACAGGATGCCGTACCCGCCGACTCGTTCAGGAACTGGGTGCGGCATTTGCACTCAGGACGTGAACCGAAAGAGATCGTTCGATATACGAAAGCAACTTACCTATGGGGGGAGATTCACTAATACACCGCACTGCCTGAAGGCGCAACTTGCGATGCACCGCTTTCCGCGAAAGGCCAAGTCATTTACCGACGCGTTCAATCTCATAGAGGCGTGGCCAGTTCTTGCCGGTTACGAAGATTCGGCCCGTTTCCGGATCAACCGCTATGCCGTTGAGGACCATCTCTTTATTGCGGCTGGCTGAGATGGCGGGACGGCTGTGCTCGTAGATTCCCGTCAAGTCGATGTAGCCCAGCACGCTTCCGGTCTCGGGGTTGATGCGAGCAATCTGGTCGGCATACCAAATGTTGGCCCAGATCTCGCCGTCGACATACTCAAGCTCGTTCAGCTTGTCGACGGCTGACTTCCCGGCCATGACTTGAAACCGGTGCAAAACCTTCCAGGTGGCAGGGTCAATGACACGCAATTGGCTGGACCCGTCACTCAGAAACAAAACCTTACCGTCGGAGGTTATCCCCCACCCCTGCCCTTCGTAACGTGCAGTGCGCAAAAACCGCAGCGTTGCGGCGTCGTAGATGAACGCAGTTTTGTTTTTCCACGTGAGCTGGATCAACTCTGAGCCGTGGCGGGTGATTCCTTCGCCGAAGTAGACTGGGTCGAGGTCGACCTGTTTGGTCACTCTGCCGGATTCGAGCTCGACCTCACGCAGAGACGATTGGCCCGCCATGCCGGTCCCTTCCCATAGCTTTCCGTCAGCAAACAGCAACCCTTGGGTGAAGGCTTGAGGATCGTGGGGGTAGACCTTGACGACCCGGTAACCATCAATGGGAAGACCTGGCCCCTTGGGCAAAGCAGAAGCCAGCCCGGAACACATCGCCAAAGTTCCGGCAATCGAGGTGACAATCAATAACCAGCGATAGGCCAGCCACCAGCGCTGGGAATGATTCCGACTCATGGTGTGAATCCTTCACAATTCTTCATAATTGCGGGTCTTCGTCGGAGCAGGTCACCGGAAGAGGGCCCAAAACAGAGCCCACGAACTGTCAGCTGTGGGAAGCGCCGCGTGCTTAAGTGACGTTAGTGTGGCGAAAAGGCCGCCCATCCGCCAAGATAACTCTACGAAACTTATGGTCAGCGGGCAGATTTGGTCTCCCTGACGGGCCACTCTCAATGGAGGAACGCAACTGTGTTGTACTGCAAATCTCGATCGATGCGGGGACTAATCTTCATGACGATTGCAATGTCGGCAAGTGCTGCGGTTGGAGCAGACAAGCCAGCAAAGCTGGCTGCAGCTACTCCGGCTGCGGGGAAACAGGTGGTACTACGGTACGAGCCGCCGGGCAAACCAGAGGCGGGTCTCGATTATTTGCTATTTTTGCCAGTGGGCTACGACGCAACGCCTGGTAAATGGCCACTGATGGTCTTTTTGCATGGTGCGGGCGAATGTGGTCCGGACATCAACAAAGTGAAGGTCCATGGTCCGCCAAAGCTGGTCGAAGAGCGGCCACAAGACTTTCCGTTCATTGTGGTCAGCCCGCAAAGCCCGGAAATCCATGTTTCTAAAGAAGATCAACATTACGTTTATTTTACCAACTGGGCGCTGCGACCTGTGGGGGGACTGATCACCGAAATTGAGGAGAAGTACCGAATCGATTCAAAGCGAATCTATCTTACCGGATTAAGCATGGGTGGGTTTGGAACGTGGGCCTGGGGCACTCGTCAGCCCGAACGTTTTGCTGCATTGCTGCCAATTTGTGGCGGCGGATTTCCACATGAAGTCAAAAACAGTCTTCAAAAGCTGCCGGTATGGGCCTTCCATGGCGACAAAGATAACGTCGTCGATGTCGCCTATGGGCAAGAGATGGTCGACGTTGCAGTGAAGTCGGGGGGACCATCCAAGCTGACCGTTTACCCAGGAGTTGGCCATGACAGTTGGACCGAAACGTACAATAATCCAGAGGTGTATCGCTGGCTGCTGTCTCATCGCAAACAGTAGGCCAATGGTACTTCCAGTAGCCACGTGCGGCCTGTTCGTTTTCTGGTGGAACCCAATTAAGGAATGAACTGGTGGCTTCAAAAAGCATCACCACCATTGAAGACTGGGTTGCCTTAAGTGGTACCCGCTATTCGGTATTAAATTCATTGGGAGCTGCTGCCCTGGTGATTGGTTCAATTGCCTGGCTGGGATTTGAGTTCTTTGCCGTCTATGCAACGACGCGGTACTTATTCGAGTGGCCCGTTTGGATCGCGGTTCTGACGGGATTGCTGGCTATTGCCCTGTTATTTGTGATCCATCGAACACGTGGAGATCAGATTCCCAGCCGGTTGATCTTCGAGTTTGGTGAGGACCATACTCCAAGCGTTCGCCTGTACGATCCTGCGTTCGCTGGCTGGGTTTCTGCCATCGAGTTCATCCCGTATTTGGGGTTCTTGATTCCTGTCGGGCTCGGTGCGCTATGTCTTGGCGTTTCAAGCTTGGAAATGTCCGCCCGCATGGCCCGCCGCGCAGACCGGTTTCGCGATTTTCCTTGTGATGATATCTCCAAAGTCTTGTCGCTATTGGTCCGGGCTGGAGAACGATTGCCGCTGGCTGAGCTGAATCGTCGAATCCAAACGAGCAATTGGCTGCCGATTTTGCAGCATTTGTATGACTTGCCAGGGGTCGTATTTTTGACCGGCAAAGTCCATGCAGTGACCTTGTCTGAAGGCCTGCGGAAAGAGCTTGCTGAGTTAACACCGGCACCTTTGGGCAATAAGGCTGTCGATGCAAGCCAGTCGGCAGCCACCCCAGCCGATGTCGACGAGAGAAACCCTTCGACGAGTTGGATTGCAACCCCCGTTGATATCGAAGAGACGGCCCCTGCAGCCACGGGAACTACACGCTGGCAGGATGCACCGCGAATGAAACTGCATGATGATTCCCCTTCCAGCGAGGAATCTGCCTAGGGTTCCGTCTCGACGTTTTTCGAGTAATCCCATCGTCTCTCGACGAATTAGCAAATCTTTGAAGCTCTATCTGGTTTTGCCTGCCCGTAACCGAATAACACCCGTTGAATGAAGCGTTAGTTTGATTTTATGGTCGTCGCCTTGCGAACTCGCCGCACGTTGCATTTGCCCATCACGCTGAGCGTGGTGCTGATGGTGCTGAATGTCACGCTCATGATCTGCTGGATTGTGTTGCTGGCCCAGTATACCTGGTGGTCAGCTCTGGTGGTCGGGACGATCGTCTTTGCGTTAATCCTGGTTGGTCTCTCGTTCTACATGTTCCTCCTAATCAAAGAGATTCGCCTTAATCAACGGCAGGCCAACTTTGTTGATAGTGTTTCCCATGAACTGAAGTCCCCCATCGCATCATTAAAACTGTATTTGGAAACCCTTTCCCTCAGGCAACTCTCTCCAGAGCAACAACACTCATTCTTTAAAACGATGAGCAGCGAACTCCAGCGACTCGATCACCTGATTGATCAGTTGTTGGAGGTGGGGCGGCTCGATGCGATCGGGCAACAGGCTGAGCCAGAGGAGATCCTCCTCGATTCGCTACTCAAAGACTGCGTTCAATCGGTCTGTGCTCATCATCAAGTGGATGAGGCAGAAGTCTTCACCCTGCATCTGAAGCCGGGACGCTTGAAGGCCCGGCCGCTGGTGGTCGAAACGATTTTTCGCAACCTGCTTGATAACGCAGTCAAATATGCAGGTCACCCTAAGCGGGTCATAGTCGAGCTAGTTGCAGGAGAGCGTGGGCGAACGCTAATTATTCGCATCAGCGACAATGGTGAGGGAGTTCCCCTCGAACATCGCAAGGCCGTCTTCAGAATGTTCTTTCGCGCCGGAAGCGAACTTCAGCGGCGGCAGAAAGGGACCGGTCTCGGGTTGTATATCGTGCAGGAACTGGTCAAGCAATTGCGCGGTAAAGTCGTCCTGCGCGAGCCTGAAGCAGGAACCGGTGCAGTCTTTGAAGTCGAGTTGCCAGGGCAGCTCGCTCTTGAGACACCCTCTGCTTCCCGATTGGTCACCAGCCAACCAGTCGACTCAACTGCGAGGCCTGCTTTATGACTCATATCCTGGTCGTTGAAGATGAGGTGGCCATCGCCGAAGGACTGAGGTTTAACTTTGAGCAGGAAGGCTTTCAGGTCACTGTTCGTGAAGATGGCCAGTCGGCTCTGGCAGTACTACAGGACGAAGCGAATCCAGTCGATCTCGTTATCCTCGACCTGATGCTTCCCGGAATGAGTGGCTACGAAACTTGTGAATCAATCCGCAGGTTCAACACCGTGGTTCCAATTCTGATTTTGAGTGCCCGCACCTTGAGCGAAGACAAAATGCGGGCATTCGACTGCGGGACCGACCAATACATGACCAAGCCGTTTGCCCTTCCAGAGTTATTGGCGCGGGTCCGCAATCTCCTCGAACGGCGACAAGCGCTTGCGGCTGCCAACCTCGAAGGAAAGCTAATCAGCCCGAAACTTGACCCCCGAGACACCAAGTTTCAGTTTGGTCAGGTCACGGTCAACTATCTGACGTTTCAGGTGCACGTTGGAGATCGAACCCACAACTTGACCACACTTGAAATGCAGTTGCTGCGGTACTTCATCGAGCGTGAGGGTCAGGTCCTGTCTCGGTCCCAGATTCTTGAAAAAGTCTGGGCTCAGTCCCCCGACGTGACGACCCGAACGGTCGATAACTTCGTCCTTCGGCTCAGGCGAGTCATTGAGCCCGACCCGGCGAGGCCTCTCTACATCCTTTCCGTGAGGGGGACCGGGTACCGGTTTGTTCGCACCCCAGAAGACGCAACTCATTCCCCCGTATAGCGTTGCGTCATGACACAACTTTGACCGAAATGTGACTTGGGGTAAACACCAAACAGCCGATGCTTTCCTATATTGCTGCAGTTCGTTGGATGGGCTATCAGCTTGCCCCAAGTCAGGGCGATTTCCGCCAAGCTGAAGCCCCGCCCAATTACTCGATCGCCGTCAACTCCAACACGACATTTCGCGTCGTAGATGGGAACTTCAGATAATGGCAACAGGTGTTGTTAGTAACGCGGGTCAAGCCTCGGGAAATCGAGACGAATCATTCGGCGAAGAGGCCGAACTGGTCACCGGTCGGGCATTAACCGACTCAGCCGAGTTGGCCACGATGGAAGATACCGAAACCGCGATCGAGCCTCCGAAGGACGCTCTGGTCAGCAAGGCTGCAGCGGTCCAAACCCGCACCAAGGCCGAGCAAATCTACGACTCATTTGCTCCATCAAACATGCACTGGGGCAATATCGATTGGCCGGTCGCAGCGTGGATGGTTGCCATGCATGCTGGATGTCTTGCTGCTCCATTCTTCTTTTCGTGGCAGGCACTGGCTGCGTGCCTTGTGTTGCACTGGTTCACCGGCAGCATCGGGATTTGCCTCGGGTACCACCGGTTTTTATCACATCAATCTCTGAAACTGGTTTGGCCAGTTCGTTTCCTGGTAACTTTGGCGGGCGTGCTATCGGGTCAAGGCTCGCCGCTGTTCTGGGCGGCAACCCACCGTCTGCACCATCAGCGATCCGATCAGTATGGCGATCCTCACTCACCAACCGAAGGGGCCATCTGGTCGCACCTGACCTGGCTGTTCGCTGACCGAACCAAAGCGGAAAAAGAAATGCTGCTGGCCCGGTACTCACCAGACCTGGTCAAAGACCCAATTATGCAGATGTTCGAGAAGACCTACGGGGCCTGGCTGATCGGTAGTGGCGTGGCGCTGTACTTCGTTGGCGAGTGGCTTTACACAGGTGGGGGCTGGCCGTTCGTGTTGTGGGGGCTGTGTGTGCGAATGGTGGGGATGTACCACTCGACATGGTTCGTGAACTCGGCCACCCATATCTGGGGCTACCGTAACTACGATACACGCGACTTGTCGCGCAACCTGTGGTGGGTGGCTGTCCTCAGCTATGGAGAAGGTTGGCACAACAATCACCACGCTCACCCTAGCTTGGCACCAGCTGGCCATAAGTGGTGGGAAGTCGATGTCACATGGTGGGTGATCAAGTCTCTTAAGGCCTGTGGCTTGGCCTATGAAGTGAAGGCCACCCTGCCTAAGACGCGTGCTGCAGAAGAAGGGTGCTAAGGGCCGCGCGGCGGCTGGGTGTCGCGTCTAGGCTTGGGTTTGACCTCGGTGGTCATTGGCCGCGAGATGCCATTGGAGTCAGATCCGAAATGAAGCGACGTGGTTGGTCTGCCAACGACTGAATCACCAATTCATTAGCGAGCCACGGTTGCGAAACCGTGGCTCGCTTCATTTGAATCGCGTCGTACGCAATGAAGCGTTATCAATTGACGCATACCAAGTTCGCAGAAATTGAGAGGATTAGCTGTATGACTACTCCAAAACAGCTTTGATTGGCGAAGACTGACTACTACCAATGAAGATAGACTTGTTGCTTGTTAGGAATAATTACGTCAGTGTCGGGTCCGACTCGATTGTCTCGGGTAACTGTTCCGGTTTTATCCTTGACCACCAGATAGCCAAGCTGGGCTAGTTCTCCTAGGGCCATCTTCAATATCTCAGCCGTAACAGGGGTATCATTTGTTAAATCCGAGAATAGGTTTCCAAAGGAGATACCGTCTTTGTAGCGGTGCAACTCTTCCGGTAGCTGTACTACAAGCTGCTCGCGACTGTGTTCCCTCGCCTGGTCGTCAAAAAAGAAGCCTGGGAGCAAAAGCTGCTTTGTAGTCGCCTGGTCCAGGTTTGGGTCGTAGCCGAACATATTCAATGCTGATCCTCCATAATGAGCTAGCGCAGTGTTTTCCTGCCAATGCAAACCAACCATTACGTCCCTCGCACGATAGTGCTGCGAAAGGTGGATCAACCAAAGATCGCGATGCGAGTCATCAGACCGAATAAAGAACGGGGTGTAATACTGAGCACCTGTTTTTAATGGTATCTCGCGATGGAGTTGAAACTGGATCCTCCTTCGCCAATCCTTAAACTTTTTTGCCTCAGCGATCATTTCCGGCGAAATATCAATATCAATCCGCTGCAAAGCCTTCTGGGTAGCTTCTTTCGTCGAGAGGTAGTCGATCAAGAAATCAGTTGCAAAAGTCAAAATTACTTCTGCGTTCTGAAACGTCGACAGAATCTGCCTAATTTCGGACAACGGGACGTCTGTATACCCAAACTGATCGAGAAAATAGATGCACCGAGTCTTCTCACCTCGTATCAAGATATGGTTGATGATTTCAGGAGATTTTGCCAAGAACTCCCCGTTAATCAGGTGGATTCGATCGCCTAGATATGAATTGAATCTTGATTATTGAAGGACTTTCGTCAGGTACTCGAACGTACTCGGATTCTTCTCTACGAAGATGTACTGAACATCAAGATTAAATGGCTTTTGTCGGATTCTCTGAGCCTCTTTCTCGGCTTCCTCCATTGCCTCAAGCATGACTAGAGGTGACCCCGGGCGATCTTCGTTTGTTTCAATATCGCGGAATCGACCACCGCCTGCAAAACCATCCACAAGTGTCAATCGAAGCTGATCTATCTTTACATTTGATGTCAGGACCGAAACATATCGCTCAAGATACTTTCGCAACACTCTGTGTTTTGCGGAACTATGCGGTCTATTTGCTGGAGGCAATTTTTCAGGCCCCCAGCTATGGTGCTCATGAGACATCCAGCATCCTATGCCATCTGTTTTAGAAGGGATTTGACCTCGATTTGGTGCGGTTCACAAAACTTGAGAGCCATTGATTTTCGTGTGGCTGCCATCGGAACTTGGTTTTGAATCAATTCCGGCATCTCGTCATATGTTCTCCCATCGATTTCGCGACCAGTCAAGCTTTTCCGGACACCGCCCCACTGCTTGAAAAAGAATGGTACGCCGACCTTCTCGCATTGTTGCTGGATGCTGGTCACCCACTCGCGCTTCATCGGTCTTGCACCGGCACCGCTTTCACCGCCGACAATGACCCAATCAATTCCGGACAAGTCAATTTCGCCCAAATCTTCCAATAGTGGCTCAATTGATAGAAACTTCATTGCTGATTTTGAATCTCGAAGGTGCTGAATTCTGGGGATGCCATGCTTCTGATTCTCGACGCTCACTCCCCACCAAATGTGGGGAAGCTGTGCTGCGAACTTCAATTTCGATTTCAGCAAGTCTCGCAGACGGTCGGATCGTTTGGTCAGAACTTGGTAGGTATGCCAATTCGCCTCTGCCATCACCTTCGCTACGAGAACGATGTACTCGTCAGGTACCGACTTGTGGAAAAGGTCGCTCATCGAGTTGACAAAGACCATTTGCGGCTTGCCCCACCCTAAAGGCTCGGCCAGTTTTTCCGGAACAAGTCGAAGATCGAACCCTTGCTCATACGGGTGTCCTGGTACTCCTCGAAAACGCTCTGCAAACGTTTCGGCATAGCAATGGACGCATCCCGGGCTGATCTTGGTACATCCCCGCACCGGATTCCAGGTCGCGTCTGTCCATTCAATTCTTGAGTTGGTGCTCATGATCTCCGCGACTCCCTGAGGTTTGCAGACTTGT
>JAIXVG010000151.1 GCA_027483145.1 Planctomyces sp. | reverse complement strand
CAAGATGATCGCGGTTGAAACTGTTTGAGCAGATGCCAAGACTCAGATTGCCATCGATATGCGAGTGACAAATCCCGACGAATCGGGCGGCGGCATAGGCCGCGTCCAAATGGCGTCCTTTCATCAACACTGCGAGTTGTGTGAGCCAACCCGGCACGCAGTTGCCGTGCCAGTGCAGATACACGGTTGGTGAGACGTGATACTGGTCGAAAAAGATAACGCAAGCTCGATCTCCCATGTCACGCCTCCACCGCAGTGTCGGTTTCTGGTGCTGCGTCGAAGAGCGATTGGGCGGCCAACTCCAGCGTTAACCAGGAAATTCCGTCGTTCGCATCGTGTCGGTAACTGACAAGTTCAAGCACTTGCCAGCACTCTTCTTCGTCCAAGTCAGGCCGTACCTCCTGGACATCCTCAATGCTCCAAATCACGGCAATCTGTTTGCGTTCGGTGAGTAGTTCGTGAATGTCAATTTCTCGAAGGTGTTGCATGTCCGCCTCCCTATTGCAATGTTGCTATTAGGCCGGTGAGAGCATGGAACTCAAGTTCCAGCTCCTCGTAGTCGTCGTCGAAGTCAGGGTCGCATCCAGCGGATAGTTCTTCGGCGATTTCGAGGAGGCGAGCGTCAATGGCGATTCGTTCGATGTGTTGCATAATCTGATTCCCTTCAGTTGATGGGCGGGCACTTCGGCCCGCCCGATTGATGTCTTCCGTTACTCTTTCTTCTCGGTGGCGACTCGGAGAGTGATACGGCCGTCCAGAGGCACTGCTTCGAGCTGCACGTTGAAGCCCTTGCCGTCAGCGTGCGGCCAGACGCTGCCGATGCGTGTCCAGAAGCCTTTCTGCCCTTCACGATCACGGACCTGATAGGCAATGTGGCTGGGTGCTTTCGACACGGATTCGTTGTTCTTGTTGTCAGACATGGTTTCGTCTCCTTCATTTTGAGTTTCCGACCGCGACCATCGCGGCCTGATGACACAGCGAACAAAGCCGCCACAGACCGGGGGCTTTAGCCTGGCACTGAGCCAACCGGTCAAGCTGAAAATTGGGGGAGACCTTTAGGGGGAGCCAATTTTCTGCTTGACCGGCCCGGCGGCGGCTTTAAGCGTGGCATGAAGAAGGCCGTGTACGCGGTGGAACCGAAGAGACTGGGAGACCGCCCTGTCTGTCCGAAGGTGTAACAACGAGTCGATGTGAAGCTCACCCTGCCGTTGTCAATTTCCGTTCGATTGAAGCGGATAGGCCAGGATCATTGGTCGTCAGCCAGCATGCAGCGATGACAAGGGGGAAATGCAGCCGAGTGCCATTGAACGGTGGTTCGTCGGTCACCACGAGAAGGTGAACGGACAACCGAGGGCGTTACGCGGCCCAAGTGTCCGGCAAGAGATTGCCAGGATCAGGCACAAAAAAACAAGAAGACCATCGCCGACACGATGCCGTTGAAGTCACATTGCCGAGGCGCTTCGCTGGCATTGAGAAACAGAAGTGGCGATTGCGACCCGAGTCCGACGGCGCTGAAGGGAGTCGTTAACCGGTCATTAACCAAATTCGTGATAGCCTAAAATGAGGCATGATACGCATCACTCAACAAAACAGTGCGGAAGGAGCCAAGCGGTATTACGCCACGGCGGACTATTACAGCGAGGGTCAAGAACTCGTTGGCTCGTGGGGTGGTCAAGCTGCGGAACGTCTTGGACTGTCTGGCACTGTCGACAAAGCATCATTTGAAATGCTTTGCGACAACCTGGACCCTCGGTCGGGCAAGGCATTAACGGTGCGGAATCGCTCTGAGCGAACGGTTGGTTACGACTTCACGTTCAGCGTTCCGAAGAGTGTGTCACTGCTCTACGCGATGACATCGGACCCCGCGATTATGAGGGCGTTCCGCGAGACTGTTGAGGAGACGATGCGTGAGGTTGAATTGGAAATGAAGACGCGAGTCCGCAAGGGCGGGCAAGACGATAACCGCACCACGGGCAACTTGGTTTGGGCAGAGTTTGTTCACACCACATCACGGCCTGTCGAGGGCGTTCCCGATCCGCAACTCCACGCTCATGTGTTCGCATTTAATTCGACTTGGGACTTGCAGGAGGAACGCTGGAAGGCGGGCCAGTTCCGCGAACTCAAGCGAGACGCCCCGTATTTTCAGGCGGCGTTTCGTGTTCGCCTCGCGAACAGGCTCCAGGATGTCGGGTTCGGCATCGAACGAAAACGGGATGACTTCGAGATTACGGGAATCAAGCCCGATCTGCTCAAGCGATTCTCTCGTCGGACCACGCTGATTGAAAAGCTCGCCGCAGAAAAGGGCATCACTGATCCGAACCGAAAGGCGGAACTTGGAGCCGAGTCGCGGGAGAAGAAAAGCAAGGCTTTGACAATGGAGCAACTGCGTGACGCGTGGGGCAACCGGATGACCATTGCCGAGCGGCACACGCTTGAAGGAGTTTCGTGCAAGGCGACGAAGTATGAGCGTCAGCAGAACGGGGAATCCCAAGCGGTGGATCACGCCATTGACCACAGTTTCGTGCGTGACGCGGTTGTGCCAGAACGGAAACTCCTGACAGAAGCTCTGAAACGCGGACTTGGCATGGTCACGGTCGAAGCAACGGCCCGCGAACTTCGAGACCGCCCGCTGATAAGGAGCGACGTGTTGGGCCGATGGATGGCGACGACCAACGAGATGGTGTCACTGGAGAACAAGATCGTCGAATTTGCTCGAAATGGACGCGGACGTTGCCGGCCACTCGGCGATCCGGCCCGAGCCTGTTCGCGGGACTGGTTTAATGAGGGACAAACGAAGGCCGTGGCCCATGTGCTCGGATCGCGGGACCGGGTCATGGTTATTCGGGGTGTCGCCGGAACTGGCAAAACGACCCTCGAACAGGAAATTGGCGAGGCGCTGGCGGAAGCTGGCCGTCCCGTGGTCGCCATCGCCCAGTCAGCCAAGGCGAGCCGCGAAGTTCTTCGCAACGAAGCGGGTTTCGCGGAAGCGGACACCGTCGCACGGTTCGTGAAGGACCAGACCATGCAGCAATCCGTCCGCAATGGAGTAATTCTTGTCGACGAAGCCTCTCTGCTGGGCACTCGCGACATGCACAAACTGTTTACCCTCGCTGAAGAGTTGAACGCCCGCGTACTCCTCGTTGGCGACCGACGGCAACACCGTAGTGTAACGGCGGGAGAACCGCTGAAACTGCTGGAAGAAAACGCGGGACTCCCTGTAGCGGAAGTCACGGACATCTTGAGGCAACAGGGTGATTACAAGAAGGCGGCACGGGCACTGAGCCAGGGTCGGAGCAAAGAGGCTTTTGGGCTACTCGACAAACTCGGCTGGATCAGGGAGGCTCCCGACAGCACGCGTAACCAGCAAATCGCATTGGCGTACCTGTCCGCCGTGTCGCCGAACCATAAAGACCGCAAAGTGAAAACTGCGCTGGTCGTGTCACCCACGCACGCGGAAGGCACACTAGTAACTGCCGCAATTCGTGAGGGACTGAAATCGGCTGGCAGGCTCAAAAACGAGCGGACGATGACGGTGTGGCTACCTATTCGCTTGACCGATGCCGAGAAGGCCGACTCGACACAGTACGAATCGGGTGACTTGCTGCAGTTCCAACAGAATGCCAAAGGATTCAAGAAGGGTTCCCGTCTTATCGTCAAAGCAGGCGAACAGATCCCGACGCAACTAGCGAATCGATTCGAGGTTTACCGTCCGTTGCAAGTGAAACTAGCGGTCGGAGATCGCATTCGCGTAACCGCAGGCGGCAAGTCGAAGGATGGGAAGCACCGGCTATCGAACGGTTCGTTACTGACCATTGAGGGATTTACCAAGCAGGGAGACATTATCGCGGACCACGGCTGGGTGATCGACCGTGATTTCGGCCACTTGGCCCACGGCTACGTGATGACAAGCCATGCCAGCCAGGGGGCAACCGTGGACAAGGTGATTGTCACAATCTCCAGTCAGTCGCTGCCGGCCACCGACCAAAGGACTGCCTATGTGGCTATTACACGTGGCAAGGAACAAGCCTTAGTGTTTACAGACGACCGGAGTGAATTGCTGAGGGCCATCGGCCGAGACGATCAGACGCTGTCGGCAACCGAACTTGCAGAAGCCAGCGAATCTGGTGCGAAGGATTCACCGCAGAAAAGCCCGGCATTCAGCCGCTTTCGGGCGCTGTTCTCGCCCTGGAATCGCACTCCGCAACAATCGGCGGCCAGCCAGTCAGTCGAGAGGGGATTGAGTCATGACCGATGACGGCAAGACGCACCAAGAGAAGCTGCTGAACAGCTCGCAGCGAAGCGTTCTCTCTCCACGTCGTCGCGGGCAAGACACTGACGATGAGGCTGTCGAGGAATCTTGTGCGGCATTCGGATATCTACGAGGGATTCGAGAGCGAGCTGATGCCGTCGAGTTTCGGTTTCGCAACGGAAACAGTTCCTGGTTT
>JAIXVG010000365.1 GCA_027483145.1 Planctomyces sp. | reverse complement strand
GAATTCGCACTTACAACTTCCCACAGAATCGGCTGACCGACCACCGAATCAATTTGACGCTGTACAAGCTTGATCAGATGGTTCAGGGGGATTTGGATGATCTGGTGGCAGCTCTGTTGCAGTTCGACCGCGAAGAACGGTTAGCGGGAAACATTACGGGTTAAGCGACGATCAAGTCGGGCTAAGTTCAAGGTATTGAAGATAACGACGCGGTGCTGTGACTTTGGAAGGGAATGACGTGCCCGAGACCACCGCATCTCCGCAGGAAGACCGCTGGACTGTTCGCCGCATTCTGGAATGGACGACCTCGCATTTGAAGAAGCACGGGAGTGATAGTCCACGGCTCGATGCTGAGATCTTGTTGGCCCACACTCGGCACTGCTCGCGTATTGCCCTCTATACAAACTTCGATGATGAACTGACCGATGCACATCGACAGACGATGCGGGAGTTAGTGCAGCGGCGAGCAAAAGCAGAACCGGTGGCCTATCTGGTTGGGCATCGCGAGTTCTTCAGCCTCGACTTCGAAGTCAACCGTGAGGTACTGATCCCCCGGCCTGACACCGAGACGCTGGTGCTGAAGGTGATTGAGCTATTGAAGCCGTTATCCGGGCCGAAGCTGCTTGAGTTGGGGACTGGCTCGGGTTGTATTGCGATTGCGCTGGCCAAGCATTTGCCAACCGCAGTCATCACGGCTGTTGATATCAGCTCCACGGCGCTCGAAGTGGCTGGCCGAAATGCTAAACGGCATGGTGTGGAGCAACGAATCGAGTTTCTCGAAGGGGACCTGTGGGCCGCGTTACCGGCAGACCATGACAAGTTTGACGCTGTGGTTTCTAACCCGCCGTATATTTGTAGCGACGAGATTCAGACGCTTGACGCGGACGTGGCCAAGCATGAACCGCACTTGGCCCTTGATGGAGGAAGTGATGGCCTGACTTTTTATCGCCGGATTTTGGCTGATGCGACCAAGTGGTTAAAGCCGGGAGGCTTGCTGGCGGTCGAGTGTTCGGGGGAACAAGCAGAGCCAATTCAGTTGCTGGTAGAGTCAACAAAGCAATTTGGACCGGTGCAAGTTACCAAAGATGCCGCAGGTAAACTGCGGGTTGTGACGGCAGTTGCGAATTTGTTCTGACTAGTTATGAGTTCAAGGATATTAGTGAGAGGCTACCGGCCAATATTTTTGGAAATGTCGATATTGGTCTTTCCGGCGCAATGAGTGGCGAGCCTGCCCGGCCCATCGCGTGTCGAATGGTCGACGGTGCCGGTTGACGATGCAGAAACAGTCCTGATAATCGAAGCGGCCAGCGACGCTGGCAGTTCTGCTATTTGATGTAGGAAGTGGTATTCATGTCCAAGCGTATCTACAACTTTTCGGCTGGTCCCGCGGTCCTTCCAGAGAGCGTCCTGGCTGAAGCGGGTGCCAATCTTCTTTCGTTGGGCGAAACGGGGATTGGGATCATGGAGCATTCCCATCGCGGGAAGGCTTTTCTGAAAGTTTACGAAGAAACCGAAGCGCTGTGCCGCGAGTTGGGTGGTATTCCTGCTGATTACGACGTTCTGTTTTTGCAAGGTGGAGCTTCGCTACAGTTCAGCATGATCCCCATGAACTACCTGAAGCCTGCTGAGACGGCAGACTACCTCATGACCGGGGCCTGGTCGGAAAAGGCCGAAGAAGAAGCGCGGCGGTATGGCAAAACCCATCTGGCCTGCAGCAGCAAAGATCAGAACTATAACTATATTCCTGATGCAGTGACGTACAGCCCGCGGCCGACTTACGTTCATTACACTTCAAACAATACGATCTTTGGGACCCAATTTAAGGCGACTCCGCAAGTACCGGCCGGTGCGTTTCTCGTGGTCGACGCGTCGAGCGATATCTACAGTCGACCGATTGACGTGGCGAAGCATGGGATCATTTATGCCGGCGCGCAGAAGAACCTTGGGCCGTCGGGGGTAACGCTGGTTATCATGCGAAAAGATCTGGTCGAGCGGGGATCCAAGGACCTGCCAGCGATGCTGCAATATCGCATTCATGCGAAAAATCAATCGATGTACAACACGCCCCCGACGTTTGGCCTGTTTGTGATGAATTTGGTATTCAAGTGGATTAAGTCGCATGGAGGCTTGGCAGCTATGGCGACTCACAACGAAGCGAAGGCGAAGACGCTGTACGATTATCTTGACCAAAGCAAGCTGTTCAAACCAACCGCGCGGCGTGACAGCCGCTCGTTGATGAATGTGACGTTCGTGACAGGCAACGAGGAAACAGACAATGCGTTTGTCTCGGCCGCTACCAAAGCCGGGTTCGATGGCCTGAAGGGGCATCGAAGCGTCGGCGGGATGCGAGCCAGTATCTACAATGCGTTCCCGGTGGCGGGGGTGACTGCCCTTGTCGAGTTTATGCGAGAGTTTGAAGCGAAGACGCTGGTCTGAGAGTGAGTCGCGTCACCAAGTATGTTCCTGACAGAGCAAACTGGGTGTCGAGTTAACAGTGCTCGCACGGAAAAAATTAAAGCCTTGGGTTCTAACGGGTTATAACACTCGATGCGATTGGTCAGGAAGCAATGAAATCCGGGCAACCGATCGCCAGCACGAAAATTGATGTCGGGCTGGTGATTGCGCTCCCCATTGAATGGCAAGCGTTCAAGGGGCGGTTGTCTCCCTGGCGGTCAACTCAGGGGCCTAGACTGACTTTCTATCGTAGCGATTGGCCTTCGAGCAGTGACGCCGGCCAAAGGGAACGAACCTGTGTCAGGCTGATGGTTGTTGAGTGCGGGATGGGTAGCCAGCGCGCGGCAGCGGCGACTCATGCACTTATTGATGCTCATCAACCGACGTGGATCCTGTCGGCTGGGTTCGCTGGTGGCCTGACGACGGAATTGGCCAAAGGAGACTTGCTGTTCGTCAGCAAGATTTCGTGTGCCGGACATGAGTCGATCCAGACAGGCGCTCATACTCTCGATAGCCCGACCCACGGAATGCGAACTGGCCCCTTGCACACCGCCGACTCGATTGTGAGAGATGCTTCCAGTAAGCGCGAGATTTTTGCCACAACTGCCGCCTTAGCAGTCGATTTGGAAAGCTATGGAGTGGCCCAAGTCTGTCGCGAGCGTTCGACCCGATTCATCGGGCTGAGGGTCATTAGCGATTCGGTCGATGAGACAATTCCCCTGGAGGCGTTAAGTGTGACTGGTCCGACCGGGGCGATTCGCTGGGGGGCGACGCTGGGTGCCTTAATCAAACGCCCCGCTGCGATCAGCGACTTGTGGTCACTGCGAGAATCAGCCCTGAAGTGTGCAACTCGGCTAGCTGACGGAATTGAATTCGTTCTCACTTCGCTGGATCGCGACTCTTCGTCTTGCTGATCGATGCTCCATCGCCCCCGATAGCAAACAAGTGTAGTGATTCGCAAATGAGGAACATGATCTTAGAGCGAATACTATGTGCTGTTGGCTGTGCCAAAGCGATCGGACTTATCACCTCAAGACACTTGCAATGCCAGTGGCACACAACGATAAGACCCCATCTGCTTGAGACACGACACTAGCTGCTTTCTTTTTCCCTATAAAGCGACATTCCTCGATGCAAGTACTAGTCTCAGCCGAGGCGATTCAAACGCGGGTGCGTCAGTTGGGAGCGACCCTCGAAGAGCGGCTGGCAAGCCAGCAGTTCGTCATGATCGGGGTTCTTGACGGGGCCTTCATCTTTTTGGCTGACCTCGTCCGATCGATTTCACTGGCTCATCGTATGGGGTTTGTATCCGCGTCGAGCTATCGGGGGGCAGTGACCGAAGCGGCCGAGCTACTGATCTCGATCAAGGGAATGCCGGACGTGTCAGGGCTGACGGTCGTGCTGGTGGATGACATTTTTGATACTGGCAAAACGCTGGAGAGATTGAAGCATCAATTGCATGCAGCGGGAGCGGCACAAGTCGTTACCGTGGTCCTGCTGTGGAAGACGGGACGCCGCACAGTAGACCTGACTCCTGATTATTACGGCTTTGAAATCCCGGACCAGTTTGTCGTGGGTTACGGGTTGGACTTCGATGAACAATACCGGCATCTTCCAGAGATTTGCGTGCTGAATCCTGAGTTGCCTGCTGATTGACCGCGGAAAGACTGCTGATCAGGTACCGGGCTTTTCGCGGCTTGAGTAGCCTTTTTATTGTCCCAAAGATGCGACAAGCCAGAACTGTGATGCGACCAGCACCGGTTCAAATCGACCAAGTCGCTCGCTTGGCGATCATCACTATCAGATAGAGATCGTTTCAGAACCCTCTGGCGGAAATCGGGACCGTGATTTTCCCACGGAAACTGCCATCAACCCAGTCTTGATAAGACCTCTGGGGTTTGCGTCAACTCAATCAGTAAATCAGCCAAAATTCTGGCTCACAACTCGTCCAACAGGAGAAGTCCATGACGATTACAGCAGCATTGACCGTAAAAAATTAACAATTCGACAGCTTGATCGACCTGCAGATAATAGCTATTACTGTTCATTAATCCACATCGTCGCGGGCCTGCAGACGTGTTGCCTGTTTAACTTTGACTGCTCGTTTCGCCCGGCGTTGGCAGAGAGGTTGTGTCTATCGAGTTGCTCAGTCCGGTTTGGGAAGTGTTATGGCCAGGCCGCCGTCCGATTCGGGAAACCGATCAACCAGCAGATATCCCAAACGGAACCAACCGGTTGCGCCAGAACCCGATTCCTTTATGGCAGTGGCAGAGGCAGACGAGGTCACGGACGACTCCCGCAGGAAGTTTTACACGATGATTGGATTAGCAATTGTTGTTTCTTTGTCCATGCGGTTGCTCGAGGGGCTGATTTTTGGCGTTCCGGGGTTCGAACAGCCTGCGACAGTGAAACAAGTAGCGCCCCCCTGGCTTGATCAGGCATCGGATCAGGCGCGTGAGGGAGGGTCTTCAAATGGTGCTCCACGGATTGTTTCGACACCTTACGTTGATCGACGAGAAGATTATCGAGGCGGCGAGATCAGTGCATCGGGTAGCGTGTCGATAAACCCACCCGCAGCCGCTGCGAATGTCACTAGTTTGACGACGAGCGCAGGTGTTTCGAACAGCGAAACGCCATCATCCGATTCAACAACTATCGTTGCTACGTCGCCAAGTGATGCTGCTGTCAGCGAACCGACTTCATCGGATCAGATGGAGATTGCAGCCAAGGGCGCGCCTCCTGCTGTTGGACCGCAACTTGCGATGAATAAGCAGGAGGCCAACTCAGTCGAGGCGGCAGGGGACTCCACCAAGCCTCCAACTAAAAAGGAAGTACTATCGGCAGATGCAATTAAGAAGCTGGCGGCTAAGTCGATTTGCCGAATAACGACCACTATGCAGGATGGTCAGGGGACCTCGGAACTGACTGGCTTTTTACTGCAGGATACCGAGACAGTCGTCACCGCTTACGATGACATGGTCGACGCGGTGAAAGCGAAGGTCACGTTTGCTAATGGAACATCAACAGATGTCGTGGGCTTTACCCACAAAGCACCACGGGTGAACCTGATTTTCCTGAAGGTTAAGCCGGTCGAAGGGCTACCAGAACCACTTTCTTTAGAATTGGGCCTGCCAGAGAAGGGTGAAGATATCTACTCGGTGGGAATTCCGATTAGCGTAATTCAAGAGGGGAAATCCCAGGCGAAGCCGCGCCTTGTGGCCACAAAGTTTAAGGTCAAGGACCTGATTGGACCCGCGGAGATCGCGGAAGATTTCGGTCAGGATGTTGACGGGAGCTGGTACCTGTTTGATGGCGAGTTCGCGCTAGCATCAACTGGTGGCATGATTTTCAATCAGCAGGGCAGCTTGATTGGGATGGCTAGCTTTTCATCTGGCAGCGGAACAAAGTCAGCCATTGCAGTCGATGCAGCGACTATTGATGCGGAATTGAAGGCGCGAAAGAACAATGTGATACGACTTGAACCTTATGCGATTGAGTTTTACGACAGGTCGACCCTGCGCAGCCGCTCGCTCGACGAAACCGCCAGCGAACGTGGCATGCAGGCGTTAGCAGCGTTAAAGAATGTGCAGGTTGTGATGCGCGGCCGAATCTTCTCGAGCGGGTTCGATACCACTGGAAACTTCTCGCGATATGTTCAGTCGCGAGTGGCTCAGAGCCTGGCTCGAGTGGGGGTCGAGGCGGTTGATGGCCCGGCCGACAGTGGCGCGGTGTTGCGCGTGCTCGTGCGATTCCGCAGCAAGCCCGGTGGAAAAGGTTCGTTCGACATGGTTGGGAAGATGGAGATGGTGTTGCCGTCACAGTCCCCTGATGAAGATCAGACGCGGATTATGTGGAAGGTCATGGAGATGGAAGCTGACATCGGGACGGCAACTCGCAAGTCGCTGGGGACGGGAAAAATCAGCCGCAAATTTGAAGAAACAGCTGGGGAGTTCTTTGCGCGGGTGCGGAAGCAGTTCAATATCGCGAGGAACAGTGACTGACTATCAGAAGTCAACTTGTGCCATCTCTTTCGAACCTGTCTCGATCGTGAACAATTTGTTGGACGTGAGGTCTCGGTGAACGGCCGGCCCTAAGGCGCCCAATCGTTTACCAATTGACGAAGCAGGTTCAGGCCAGCCGTTCAGATTAAGCCATCGGTCACTGCCAAGGCACAATCGTTACAGGCCGAAGGGTCGTCGACAGTTTGCCAAAGTACAGGGTTTTCTGCAGCAAAGTTCGCCGCAGCGCCGAAAACTGTCCGATCTCTAAGGGCGTACTGCGGTCAACGTTTTGAATGGTTGGCGAGAGTCGTTCGCCGGTTGGGTATTGGTGGCTGATGTGTTGCGTCTGCAACACCTTAAGTGGCCACGATCAAGACCTGCCCACCAGTTATCCAATTCGCCGTTGCCCCGCACACCAAAACCATGAACGACAACCCTGATTTGCCCCCCTCCAGCCTTCGCACGGAAGCAACACGCCGTGGTCGATCTGGACCATAACGATTGGAGAGATTTCGATGCTTGTACTATCCCGGCAGCGCGACGAAAGCATCTTTATTGGCGACAATATTAAAATCACAGTGGTCGATATCCGTGGCGACAAAGTTCGTCTGGGAATCGAAGCCCCGACCGAAATTCCGGTTCACCGTCAAGAAGTCTACGAGGCCATTCGCCGCGAAAATCAGCGGACTCAAGGAAACGACGCGTCAGCTGTGGCGAAGTAGCCAATCGGTAGCTGTTCCGGGGCACTTGCCCTGCGAGCGCATTGCGCTAGGTAGCCCGAGAGATTCTCGCTTAGACGTGAGATCTCTCGGGCTTTTTGTTTCCGCATTGCAACATGACTAGTTCGCGGAACTATTCCGAGCAAATGAATTGTGACGAGTCTGCATGTCGCAAGGGTGACCGCATCTTGACGATTCCAGATCGGACAAATGCGGTATTCGCCTCAAATGTCGGTCAGAATCTCTTGGTGACCGGTCGATTCTCTATTCAACCTTTCTGGATATGCCGCATGAGCACCCCTCCTACGCTTACCCTACAGGGTTTCCCCTCATAAACCGTAGTGGTTGCATCGCCTGAATCGCACAGTCCTGCCTCATCGATTGTAACTTGCCAAAAATTGGCCGTTAAGAATGTTTTATCACGTTGCCGAATCGAAACGTGAAGGAGTCTTTCACAAGAGACACCATTCGGTCCAAGCACATTTCAAGTCGTGCATTCGTGACCGAGGTCGTTAGGACACTGCTCGATAGGCACCTTGGTTTTTAAAGGCGGACCGTAATGACGAGAATTAACACAAACGTTGAAGCCTTGCGCGGCTTGCGCAACCTCCAGAAGACCCAAAGTCTTCAGCAAACCACATTAGCCCGGTTGTCGACCGGTCTTCAGATTAATAG
Source organism: Planctomyces sp. (assembly GCA_027483145.1). Classification (GTDB taxonomy): domain Bacteria; phylum Planctomycetota; class Planctomycetia; order Planctomycetales; family Planctomycetaceae; genus JAIXVG01. Next base: position 8,305 of record JAIXVG010000365.1, on the reverse strand, counting down.
CGGAAAAGACAATCCCGCTGGTCTGATCGCCAGCGAGCGGCTGCGCTTGCAGACCACCACGATCGAACAATCGATCAAGAACAGTAACCGTGCGAACAACGTGATTGGGACCGCCGACTCGGCTTTGGGCGAAATCAGCGGCCTCTTGAATCAGGTTCGTGGCCTGGTCCAGGAAGGCCTCAACGTTGGTGCGTTGTCCTCAGACGAAACGCAAGCCAACCAGTCGCAAATCGACGCTGCGCTGTCGGCCATTAACCGTATTTCGGCCAACACCTCGTTCGCAGGCAGCAAGCTGATCGATGGTAGCAAGGCCTTCAGCTTCAGCACGACTGCAGCTGATACCCCTAAACTGGCCGACGTGAAAATCAACGAAGCCATTTTCGGTGGAAACTCGACGATTGGCGTGAACGCCAAGATCAATACGGCCGCAGAAAAGGCTCAACTCAACTATGTCGATGGTGCTTTGACCTCGGCAACGACCTTAGACGTTAAGGGGAACAAGGGAAGCCAGACATTGTTCCTGGGAGCTTCAAGCACGCTGGTCAATGTTCGCGATGCCATTAACAACGTGACAGATGCGACCGGTGTCGCTGCTTCGATCAAGAGTGGCTTAACGAAGACTCAAGCTGCAGTGGCCAACACGGTAACGACTGCCATTGCCGGTAACAACAATGACCTGGTCTTTACTGACGCACGTCGGACAACCGGTCTGGGATCAAACTCATCTCTCGGTGGCGCCATTAACGTCGTCTATGCCGTTGCTGGTAACAGCACTCCACTTAGCATTGCAGTCTCTTCCGCAACAAACGGTGATAAGACAATTACCGTTAATCTCGCAACCAACGCCAACGGTGCGGCAACCACAACCGCTGCAGAACTGACTACTGCAATTGGACAAAATGCTGACGCTAGCGCACTGGTTACTGTAGCCAATGCTGCTGGTAACGATGGGACAGGAACATTGGCCGCTGTGGCCTCAACAGCCCTGACGGGTGGTACCGATGCAGGCAAACTGGCCTTCACGGACAAGAGAACAACCGGTGCTGCAGGGGCGGTCAACATTGTCTTTGCTAACGGTGGTAACAGCCAGGCCTTGTCGGTTGGTGTCACTCGATCGGGTAATGATTCGACTGTTACCGTCAACTTGGCAACTAACGCTAGCGGGGGCGTGACCAGCACGCTCGCCTCAATCAAGACGGCACTGGAAGCAAATACTTCGGCCAATGGCCTCGTCGCGTTGAACCTCAGCGGTGATACGACTGCATTGGCTACCACGCTTTCCTCAACAGCATTGAGCGAAGCGACTGGGACACTCGAACTCAAGTCGAGCAGCTTTGGATCGGATCAGTTCATCGAACTGAATGTTCTATCTGGCTCGTTCGGTACCGTGACCAACACAGGTGCTACCGGCGTACGCGACAACGGGGCCGATGTTCAAGCCACAATCAATGGTCAAGCTGCTCAAGGGTCTGGCCTGAATGCCACGATTCGGACATCGCAGCTTGATGCAACCCTCAGCTTTGGTGAAGTGGCCAACGTCGCGGGATCATCGGCGACGGTCACCATCACCGGTGGTGGGTCGCTGTTCCAGATTGGCCAGGAAGCTTCAGCTGCTGGTCAGATCGGGGTCGGGATTGAAGGGGTGACCACTGCTCGCCTCGGGGGTGTGGCTGGTAAGCTGTATCAACTGGGTACCGGCGGTGGCAAGAGCCTCATCGATATCCGGAATGGTCTGTTGGGTGTTGGTTCCAGCGTTTCGCAGTCGGGTGTGGTCGATATCATCGACCAGGCCTTGAACCGCGTGTCGACCCTGCGAGGCCGGTTGGGTGCCATCCAGAAGAACGTGATTGATACCAACGTTTCGACCTTGGGTGTGGCCTTGGAAAACATTTCCGATGCCCGCAGCCAGATCGTCGATACCGACTTCGCCTCGGAAACCGCTCAGCTCCAGAAGACCCAGACCCTCAGTCAGGCTGGAATTTCGGTGCTGTCGATCGCCAATCAGAACCCACAGCAGGTCCTGTCACTGCTGCGAGGTTAAACAATATAGCAATCAAGCTGCCCACTGCAGCCTGATTGCCGCTTGATCCAAGCCGAAGCCTCTGCGATCACCGATCGCAGAGGCTTCTTTTCGTTTTACGGTCAACCATCGCTGTCGGAGATCTGGTTGCTATAATGCATCAGGTAACAGAAGCACTCGTGTTCGCCCGAGGATGTTTTTTCGAAGGGGCCCTGCTCATCGAGCGCCACTGGTTCTTCGGATACTACTGGCATGCCAGTGTTTTCGAGCAGTCCGCCATCGACCAAGCAGAGTGGGCGACTACGGCCACCTTCAATTCTTCGTAATTGCAAGGCACCAGAAAGCGTGAGTGGCATGGAAGCGAATGACCAGCCAGCTGTGCCCGAAGAGGACCGCTTGATTGGTCCGCGAGATGTTGTGCTGCCGATTCTCAGTGACAATGGCCCCATTGACCCGCGCGAGAAAGTGAGATCGTTTCCCGCGACTCCTGGTGTCTACCTGATGAAGGACGCGTTAGGTCGAGTTATCTATGTCGGAAAGGCCCGTCACCTCCGTAATCGGGCGGGGAGCTACTTCAGTAAGCAAGCGGCCGTTGATCCCCGTACTGCTGACTGGATTCCTGAGATTGCCGATCTCGATTTTCTGGTCACCGATACCGAAGTCGATGCGCTGCTGTTAGAAGCGCGGCTGATCAAAGATATTCAGCCGAAGCACAACTCGGACCTGAAGGACGATAAAACCTTTCCCTACTTGGAAATTCACATTCGCGAGCCATTCCCGCGCGTCGAGTTTACGCGCAAGCCGCGGTCCAAGGGGACCAAGCTTTACGGACCGTTTACGAGCGCCAGAAAGCTTCGCGGCGCGATAGCCGTTTTGCAAAAGGTCTTTCGATTTCGAAATTGCGGACTTGATATTCGCGAAGACGACGAGCGCTGGCGGTGGTTCAGGCCTTGCCTATTGGCCAGCATTCAGCAATGCACAGCCCCGTGTAACTTGCGAATCTCGAAGGAAGAATACCGCCGCGATATCAAAAAGCTGTGTCTGTTTCTTGATGGCAAGAAAGCCAAGTTGCTGCGGGGACTGCAGAAAGAAATGCTGATGGCTTCGCAGGAGCTGAAGTTCGAAAAAGCCGCCCGCATTCGGGATCAGTTGCAGGCTCTAGAGAACTTGAATCTGCGGGGAGACATCGACGCTAATACCCAACCTGAAGTCTTTCAGATCGATCCTCGCAAAGGACTGCTGGGACTCAAGAAAATCTTTGGCCTTGAAAAGATTCCACGCCGCATCGAAGGGGTTGATATTGCCCACCTGCAAGGGGGCGAAACCGTTGCCAGCCTCGTCCAGTTTATCGATGGCTTGCCATTTAAGCATGGCTACAAAAGGTTCAAAATCAAAACGGTCGATGGCGTCGACGACTTTGCTTCGATGCGGGAAGTTGTCAGCAGGCGATTTCGGCGGCTAAGCCAGGAGGGAGAAGACTTCCCCGACATCTTGCTGATCGACGGCGGGAAAGGGCAACTGGGAGCCGCGATGGAAGCGATGCGCAATATTGGTATCGATCCGCCGTTTACAATCTCGCTGGCTAAGAAAGAGGAAGAAGTCTTCCTTCCTGGTGAGAGCGAACCAAAGCTGTTAAGCCGACATTCGTTTGCCCTGCGGCTGCTGCAGTATGTGAGAGATGAGTCGCACCGCTTCGCCCAGCAGTATCACCACCTTTTGCGGAAAAAGTCGACGTTCGACGAGTAAGCCACTCATCGAGAGACCCGCTGTCTGCATGTTGTAGTCAGCTTCACGTCCCGTTCAATAGCTGTCGGCTGCACCAAGTAAAACCCAACCATTCGGGCGATTGCATGACTACCCAGCAACACACTGAAGCTATCGCCTGGGTCGCGTTTGATGCGGTGGGAACGATTCTCCATCCGGTCCCAAAAGTTCTGGATGTTTACCATGCAGCAGCCGTCCAGTTTGACTCCCGGCTGACTAAGCTAGAGGTTGCTCAGCGACTGAAGCGACATATGCACCGCGGGCCTGACGCATCCCACATCTCCACGAGTTTTGAGCACGATGATCACGTCACCAGTGAAGCGATCGAGTTTGCTTACTGGCGGAACCTGGTCAACGTGGTGCTTAACGATACGACCGACCCCGAAGGCTGCTTCGAGTTTTTGTGGCAGCATTTTGCCAGCCCTGTCGCCTGGGTACTGGCAGACGGCTTGAATGACATCTTCAGCGAACTGAAAACCAAAGGACTGAAGCTGGCCATCGCCTCGAACTTCGACGGTCGTTTGCGGACTGTACTAGCAACGCTGTTTGATCAAGCGGGATTGGCTGCCCCAGATGCCATTGTCATCTCTTCCGAGGTGGGAGTTCGCAAGCCCGACAAACGATTCTATGACGCCCTGGTTCAGGTGTGCGGCGTCTCTCCCGATCGCGTGTTGATGGTCGGTGACGATCTGGTCAACGACTACGACGCTGCGATTCATGCAGGCCTTAAGTCGCTTTTGCTGACTTCGCCATTGACCATTGATACGCTGCTGCCGCAGCTAACCGACCGTCAATAAATAAGCCAAGGGCAGCTTACTCCGGCTTGGTGGGCTCGGTCGTGGAAGAAGCATCTGCGGGGGCAGCTTCTGCTGCAGGGAGTGCTGCTGGCTCAGCTGCAGCAGGTTCAGTGCTCGCTTCCTTTGCAGGAGCGTCACCTGCAGGTGCTTCGCTGGCTGGCGTTTCACTGGCTGGTGCAGGCAGCGAGCCATCGGGGGAGACCGCTTCCGCATCGGTTGGATAGACCAGCTCTCCGGTCACCGGAACCGCAATCGCCTGCAAGACTTCCTTCGTCTTCTCGTTCTGAACCCAAGCCACCAGCGTTAGAGGCTGCAGCTTGAGAGGCTTGACTGGAAACTGCAGATTGCGGCCCGTCTCAAACTTGGTGAGGTAATTGACCAGTTCGCCCTTCAGTTCTTTGAGTGGGAGCGTGATGTTCGATTTAAGTTCCCCGTTCTTGACGCCGGTCCCCTTTTGCCCTCCAAGCATGGCCCGCACGACCATTTCGTGCTGGCGAACGCCATTTGGGGCAAACATCTCCAGCGAGTTCTCGGCAAGGGCGGCCCGCATCCTCAACGAGGACTGCTCGGCCTGAGGAAATCCAGTCGCGTTTAAATCGATCACCAGTTGCCCGTCGGCGGCCGAAGCACTAGCGGAGAGGATGACCGGACTTGCCTGCTTGATGGTCTGGTCGATCCCAAACTTCATCTGCTTGAAGGCCACTTCAGAGTGCTGCAAATAGCCGCTGGCGCCGGGCAACAGTTTTCCACCAATAACGACCGATGGAGTTCCTTCCAACCCGTAGTAAGTAAAGCGATCTTCGCTATCGAGGTTGCAGAGAGGGTCTGGACCAGGGACATGCTGATGATACTGGAGGACAATTGCCTGCTCAGCGGGATAGGCTTCTCGAACTACACCAGAGGCAATGTCGGCGGCCACACACGGGGGACAGGTTGCCCCGGTAAAAACTTCTACCAAGGCAACACGATGACCTGCTGGCAAATCGGTAACCGGCGGATTCTCGCTGACGACCCGTGTAGCTAGATCCTTCAGTTGGTTTTGGTAAACGGCCGTCAGATGTTCATCAAGCGGGGGTGTATCTTGCCGATGCTCTTTCCACAATTCCACCAGCAGCTCGCGCGGTGTTGGGGTTCCGGGCAATTGGCCAGCTCGCTCTTGCAGTACCATCTGTTCCAACAAGGGGAGTGAAACGATCGCCGAAAGGTGGTCAATCGCCGCGCTAAAGTCTTTCTGGCGCACTTCGTACGAGGCCATGCGATCCATGATGATCGGATTAAACGCCTGCTTGGCCTGAACGTCTTTGAGTGTCTGGTAGCATTGAGCTGCGACGTCGGCGTCGCTACTTCCAATGTCCAAAAACGCAATCTGAGTACGGCCCGCGTCTTTTGCGTCGCCTAACTGGTTTCGGAACGCAATCGCTTCCGGGGGAAGTCCTGCTTCTGCTTCGTTCAGGTAGTCCAGACCGAGCTTGGGTAATTGGCCGCCAATCACAAGGTGCAAACCACAATTCAGCGTCGCCCGGTTGACCATCCGCGGCCCCCACTGCTCGGCCACTTTCTTGTAGTCTGATGCGAACTCATTGAAAGTCTCTTCGTCAAACTTCAACAAGGGGTCTTTACCAATCCGCGTGACAGTCCCCAGATAGGCATCGAGCGCCAGCGACAAGCTGGGATTCTCGCGTGCAAAGGCCATGACATCATTGACTGGTTGCGCTCCCTTGAGAGCCTTATTCAACAGATCGATTCCTTCAGAGGGAACCGGATTGGGATAGTCTTTCATGGTCCCGAACTCGACGGGGACCAGCGTGGCAGCATTGAGCCCAATCCCTTGTTCGCCAAACAGATAATTCCCCCGTGCGGTTGCTTCCCCCAAAGTCAGTTGCAGGCTGCCCGGTCCTAACTTCGTATTCAGCTTCATCCCCAATTGGCGATCGTCACCACTTACAGAAACCAGTTCCAGGCCAGCGATGACAGCTGTGTTCTCAATCACTTCGGCAGTGATCTGGCCATCCTCGGCTTTGCCCAAACGAAAAACGGCGACTGCAAAGTCTTTCTGTTGTTCGTGAAGCAGCAGTACCCAGTTGCCAGCCCAACCATCAAGCTTTTCACGAACTGGAAACGAAATGCCGGGGGTCACTTTTTTCTTCTTGGTAGCGTCGGCCGCTCCGTCGGTCTTAGCCGCAGCCGATTCGTCGCCAGGCTTTGTTTCAGCCGCAGGCTGGCATCCGCCGAGAAAGACCAAAAGTCCACAGCACACTAAAAGTCGTAAACCCGATTGCCAGCCAGACATACAAGTTCCCTGAAGCCATCTGAAAAGAAGGCCGAGCATTTCGCTCGAAACGGATAAAACCATACAGTGCAGCGATTCCGCCAGGCCCACACCAAAGAGACCTTGCACGATTCGGCGCTAGTTTCGCAGCCAAACCGGTTGCCGCACCGCACTAATACGTCGGAGCATACGAAAACGCTAAGGCATACGAAACGCTTGGCCCCAAAACCGAAGATTTCGCCCCAATTTGACCCCTCTAGCGCTCACAATAGGCGGATTGCGCAGCCGATTCTCTCGCTGAGAATTGTGAATTTTGGGGTAATATTGGTCGGATCCGTAAAGGCAGACCTTATTCCTTCCGCCGCGGCGACACAGGGAGCGGTTCGGGTGTCGATTCTAAGGGACTTCTTGGCCCCATTTGCCCCGCAGGCGAAACGCGTAGTCGGCTGCTGTAAGAAATCAGGTCGACGTAAGGCGTTCCTCGGGGAATTTCGAGGCTATGGAACCCAGAGTAATTGGTCGGAATGGTCACTTCGTGCAATGGGTTGCCAGTCACCTTGGAAATCACGGTCACCCGCAGCGTGGTGTAGCCCAAATTCGCCCTATCCTGATAAGTCCTCGATAGAAAAATGAGGGCGGGAGACGACGTGAATCGATCGATTAGCAAGTTTTGCCCACCTGCCTGGTACGTCCACAGATACTTGCCCGTCTGCCTGTCCCAGGCAATCACCCGATCCTGGGCAGCCAGCGAGGGAATGCTTTCCGCATAGTAGTGAACTTGAGCCATGCTCGAATTGCCCGCCACAACGTAAATTCGATCGTTGTCTTTCAGCGTGTAGTTGGCACTCGAACTGCGAAGCGGCTCGCCGGGGAAAGGCTCCAGCAGTCGAGACTGACCCGTGACGGCGTTCAGCACTGAAACAGTTTGCTCTGGTTCGACTAGCAGCAGTTCATCTTCTTGGAGGTCACCCACCAGCGTCTTCGCATGCAGCTTCTGCGACCAGCGAGTCTCTTGAGTCACCGGGTCATAACATTTAAGGGTCGCTTTACCAGCAAACACCCCTAAGAAGTTGTTGCCCGGCTCCAACAACACCAGACCGTTCTGCGATTGAGTAAACGTTCTGCTGAGCAGTTGACCCAAACCAATTGAGGGTAGCCGCGTACCATCGCTGGCGTGCAACAGTTCAACCGTACTGCGAGCAGGTCCCATCAGCAGAATTCGCTCGGGAAGCCCAATAATCGAGGTATTGGCGGGCAGTCGAGAATATCGCCAGATCACTCGGCCTGTTAAGCCATCCAGCACCGTCAGGGTTCGCTGGTGCCGATAGGCCACGTATTGTTCACCTACCGCGACAATCCGATCATGCCCGGTCCCCGATAGCAATGGGGCAATCCCTTGCATCGTATCGGCCGTGTAGAGCGATTGCCGCATGGCGAGCGGAGTATGCCGAGCAT
>JAIXVG010000320.1 GCA_027483145.1 Planctomyces sp. | reverse complement strand
GTCTTTTTGGCGGTCTTTTTGGCGGTCTTTTTGGCGGTCTTTTTGGCGGTCTTTTTGGCGGTCTTTTTGGCCGGAGTCTTCGCGGTCCGTTTCATCATGGAATGGATCTCATTGCTGTCGAAGAAAATGTCTCTCGGCGAGTACTGCAAAAAATGGAGGTACAACAATCATGCTAAATTGTGTGCCCCCGCCGCTGTCAATAGGATTCTCACGCCCACGGGCGAAATTGCTTACGCGGGCATTTCCAAGTGAGTTCTCAGTACTGGTTAACCATAGGGTCGCACGTCGGACAAAGCTGGTCGGTGGGATTGAGGTGCGAGTTATTAAGATCAACCCGGCGAATACTGTCGACACCAGGTGGAGCGACCCATGCGTCATGCGATTTGTTGATGTGACATTTCAGGAACTCGTTCAACTTGATCTCCAACATTGGGTCATCGACCTCGAAGATTTCCGTAGCAACGATGGAGTTGACGGGTGTCAGAGAGGCGGTGGAATCTGACGCGGCGGGCTTGAACAATCCGCCTGGCGCGACTTTGGAAATCAAGTTGGAGACATCATTAATTGTTTCATCGACGACTTTATCCTGAATCTTACTAAAGTATTGTTCCTTGTCCTGCATCTCCAGGGTCAGATCCAGGGTTCCTGCAGCCGGGCGTACAAAGTCCACGGTGAATATTTTTTCGGTCTTAATAGTGTCAACGGTGACGACGCGGAGAGGGACGTCCACTTCTACTCGCTCCCATTTGGTAATGCCACCCGCACTTACTTGAGTCAGGAAATGCTGCTCAACAACCGACACCCGTAAGTGAGTCGGCACTTTCAGTGTGATGGGCACACCCTTGAGATGTTTAACCGTCATCCAGCAGCTGTTGGATTCGTCGCGTGTCAAGAGTGTCGAACGAATGGAGTGGCAACCGATTGAGGCCGCGGCCATCCATCCGATGCCAAGCAGCGCAATCGTCTTTCGGAAGTGATTCAATGGCACGTCTTTCCTCCTTGTAGAGCCGTTTCGGCTGTGCCCCGAGTCTTCAACAAAGGTGGTACTGTTAAGTTAAGTGTTCCAACACTTGCACCGTTGTGGGTGTTCAATCTATCGAGCGCTCCAGCGTATTGCGCAAAAAAGATAGACGTTGGGATACTTCAATTACGGAATCCACAAAGCTTGCAATGAGAGTCCGTCTCAGCCGATGAATTGCATTGGCTGGGCAAACATTGCGGGGGGACCGGTCCACTAAGAGCGTGACATGACAGGTATCGATTGCCACATTCACTCAACGCAATTCCGGTATTCGCCATGGGCACCGGCAAAATCTGCAAGGAATTCACAAAGACGATCCAAGGATCCCGTTTATGCACTTGAGGAATGAGAAGAACGCGTCTGTTTTGGCATTTCTAGAGTCCACAGCCACAATCCGAATCGCGTGGCATGTTTGCTCTTCAGCCGCCACACTTACACGCACCAATTCACCTCTGCAGCGGAAGGGGTTTTCTTGAATCCAAAATTGACGATCATGACTGCTATACGTCACGGTATTCTGGAGTTTAGTGCGTGAGTTCTCGCCATTTGAGTCAATGGCTCACCCGGGAACCATGCGCTTGGCACCCGCTGGAGATGGGGCCGACGGAGGTCCGCGCGTCGGCGGAATCGACCGAACGCGTCGAATTACAAGCTTGGCCGTTCGGTAGGTCATTAACCGACACCGGATTCTGACTCGACAGCCCTCGATCCCGTTAGGGGTTAAGCTGACTAACCAGGAACCGACCACGGTCGTCCCAAGTAGAAATGCCAGCGACAAAAAGTTCTATTGGTGTCCTCTTGCCTCCAGGGTATCAAACCAACGTGGCGGCATTTTGCTAATGCTCACGTAATTTGGATCCGCAAAGTTTAGTTTTGTCCCAAATCGCGCCCCATCGGTATGAATCGATAACACGCAACAATATGTAGACAAGCAGCTTACAGCAATCAATCACTCGGTCTTGAAAACCGGCGTTGGGCTTGCCCAACCGGGGGTTCGAATCCCCCCCTCTCCGCTCTCGGGGCAAGGTGTCGACGTAACACCTTGCCCCGTTGTCGTTTGCGACGTCATGGTTTCGGGCCTTTCGCGGATTGTGATAGATTTGTGATAGATTCGATCTCCGGCGTCGCCGCCTCAAACCTCTGCATCTCCCGCTGCGATTGATCGTCGAGCACGTGCGTGTAGAGAGCCAGGATGTCGTCTGAGACGTGACCCACCCAACTCCGCACGGTGGCACTGGGGATGCCTTCCGCCAGAGCCTTCGAAATGAAGCTGTGGCGGAACGTGTGCAGCTTCCCGGCCTCTGGTAGGCCGATTCGCTTGAGCAAACGCTTCAGCGATCGAAGCAACCGTCGCTCCGAGATTTGTTGCGTCCCTTGAGGGTACTTGTTCGAGGCGACGGCACAGAACACCCACGGTGTTTTCCGCTTCCGCGCCTCCAGCATGGCCCGCACCCGAGGCGACATTTCGACCTGGCGAGAATCTCCGGTCTTGGGTTTCCAGCCATCCTTGGGTTGAATGCGAACCACGCCACGCTCGAAGTCCACATCGTCCCACGTCAGCCACTGCACTTCCCCGAACCGCATGCCGGTATCCGCCAACAGCAGGTAGACCGACTTCTGCGGTTCCTTCGCAGCCAACAGAATCTGTTCGACCTCTTCCGGTGACCAGCACGGCTGTTTCGTCGGACGGGGCTTGGGGTTCTTCAGGCCTTTGAGCGGATCTTTGGCGACCATCTGCCGCGACAACGCAAAGTTCACCATCTGGCGAATGATCGTCGTCTCGTTATGGATGGTCTTGGGAGAACAGTGGTCGGAAGTTTTCCGGACGTTGCGATAGTGGTCTATGAATCGCAAACTGATCTGGGAAAGATTGACCAGCCGGCGCTGCAGGGCCAGATTTCGCATCGTCTCTAGGACATGCTCGTACTTGTCCAGAGTCTTGACGGCACGTTCTTCCACCCTGAGATGTTCGAGGTATTCCGAGATGACGGTCACGATGGGGACTTGGGGCACCGGAGCCGCGCGGTGTCCCTGCTGCAGCTCCACATCAATGATCAG
>JAIXVG010000410.1 GCA_027483145.1 Planctomyces sp. | reverse complement strand
CCAAGCCTCGTTCGCCCTCCGCGAGTTGGGGATCGAGTCGATCATGGTCAACTCGAACCCTGAAACCGTCTCCACCGACTACGACACATCCGACCTGTTGTTTTTTGAGCCGCTAACCACCGAAGACGTTCTCAACATTTGGGATCGATTGCAGCCCGATGGGGCCATCGTCCAATTTGGTGGGCAAACACCGCTGAACCTCGCCCGCGGCCTCGAGCAGGCTGGAGTCAAAATCATCGGCACCAGCACCGACATGATCGATGCGGCCGAAGACCGCAAACGATTTCAGCAGATCCTCGAAAAGATCGGGCTCAGGCAGCCACCGAACGGCCTTGCCGTCGATGCGCTGGGTGCCAGAGAGATCGCCAAATCGATCGGCTTTCCAGTCCTTGTGCGGCCCAGCTACGTGCTTGGGGGCCGGGCGATGGAAATCTGCTACGACGAAGCGTCGGTCCATCGCTATATGACCGAGGCGGTCAATGTTTCTCCCGATCGCCCCGTGTTGATCGACCGCTTCCTGGAAGATGCGATCGAAGTCGATGTTGATGCACTTTCAGACGGCACACTCACGCTTGTAGGCGGAGTGATGGAGCACATCGAAGAAGCGGGCGTTCACTCGGGAGACTCCGCCTGCGTCTTGCCACCCTACTCTCTTCCACCATCCGTCATCGAAGAGATCAAGCAGGCCACCTACTCTCTCGCAAAAGAGCTTAAGGTTTGCGGACTGATGAACATTCAATTTGCAGTGAAGCATATTGATGGGGAACATCAGGTTTTCATTCTGGAAGTCAATCCGCGGGCCAGCCGAACATCACCATTTGTGGCGAAGGCGACGGGCATTTCGCTGGCAAAAATCGCTGCTAAAGCGATGGCCGGGGTGTCACTGGCCGAGCAAGGGGTCACCACTGAATTTGTCCCGCAGCACACCTCGGTCAAAGAAAGTGTCTTCCCGTTCACACGCTTTGCTGGTGTCGACATTATCCTTGGCCCAGAGATGAAGTCGACTGGCGAAGTAATGGGGATTCATCAAGAGTTCCCCGTCGCCTTCGCTAAAGCCCAGATTGCCGCTGGAACCAAGCTGCCCAGCTCGGGGACGGTCTTTATCAGCCTGGCAGGTCGCCACAAATACAGCATTATTCCGGCTGCGAAGCAGTTATTGGAAATGGGGTTTAAGCTGGCTGGCACTTCTGGCACGGCCCGGGTTTTGCGCGAAGCGGGTCTCGAAGTCGAAACCGTCCGCAAGTTGCAGGAAGGTCGCCCCAATCTGCTCGACCATATGGCCAACAAGCAGATTCAAATGATCTTTAATACACCTAGTGGTAAGGGTGCCCGCAGCGATGAAGGCCGCATCCGCGCTGCCGCCGTCATGAGCGGCGTTCCCTGCGTGACGACGCTTCCCGGCTGCCTGGCAGTGGTGCAGGCGTTGATTGCCCTCAAGAAGACGCCGCATCCTGAAGTCCGCACACTGCAGGAGTGGGGGCAGTGCCAGTAGTTAGGGTAGTATCCCACACAGATGGGGTCATATCTTTGTATGCCACTGGCTTCGCCAGTGGCTTAATCTGCTTGGACTGATCGCACTGGCACAGCCGACAGCAAACGCTATTCACCGTAAGATGATCTCCTTCATTTGCGAATCACTACCCTTGAAAGGGGCGAGCTTCTGCATTTGGGAAGGCCACAACAATCACAGCGGCATAAAAATGCCAGAACGCTCGAAGGGCCATTAGTGACCTTTCGAGCGTTCTGTTTTATATCTTCGTTTTAGCTGGCGGCGTAACGCCAACCATTTAGATCAGCCCGGCGTAGGCGAAATAAGCGATTGAGCCGATGCAGATGGGGATGCCGTATGGCAGAAGCAGCATCGTTGGCTTGCGTTCTTTGGCAATCGCAAACAGCTTCTGAGGGTCGCGGATGGTGATCAGCTCGAAGTAAATCATGAAGAAGTTGGCGATGTGCTTGGCGTAATCGCGACGGTAAGCCACCATGCAGATGGCCATAATCGCACCAACGATCACCGAGACGCAGAACGCGTACCAGGTGAGGGCAGCACCGACCCAGGCGCCCATCCCAGCCATCAACTTGACGTCGCCAGCACCCATGCCACCGACACTGTAGAGTGGCAACAGGCAGGCCAGACCGACGGTCATCCCGTAGAGAGATTCAACGAAGCCGTTCCAACCACCCGAGCAGGCGCCGTAAACGAGGCCCGACAGAACCATTGGGAACGTAATCCAGTTTGGAACCTTCAGTTGCTTGCCATCGATCCAGGCAGCAACAATCAAGACCAGGCACACAAACTTGATGTGCCAATTTTCGAGGAGAAACTGCTGCCAATCCATGTTTCGCAAGCCTTTCTGATTTTCTTCTGTACTGACGAGGGGGAGTCATTGATGCCGGGCGCATCATTGGGATTCATTGCCCGGGTGTATTCTTCAAAGTGTTGTAATGAGCTTCTCGTTCCCAATCGACGTATCGCGTCTTCCATTGGGATAACTAGCCTAGCTGCGGCCACCAACCATAAATGAGGTCAGCCAGGTCACGCCGGCCAGGAAGCCAACGACCACCTGCTCCAGAGACATGCCTGACAATTCGACCCAAAACGGAAACATGATTGTTCTTCCTGAGGTCAATCTCGTTAAGACTTGTTAGAAACGAAAAACACACGGCGGGCCGCCCAACCATCAGAACGACAGTTGGGCGGCCGGAGTGCCGTGGCGGGATGGCGAACCACTATTTGAGAGTGGTCGCCACTTTGTTGAACTTGGCATTAGCATTGGTACCGATCGCCTGAACAGCGGTCAGACACACAATCACAATGAGGGCCAGCATCACGGCATATTCGACGGCAGTGGGACCATCTTCGCTGACCAGGAAGTGCTTAATTGATTGCAACATTCTTCCCAAACTCCAAAAAGTAATCCTATGCTGTCGATTGCTTGCTTTTGCTTGGCCCAGCCTGAATTACTTCAGGGTGTCGGCAACCTTCTGGAACTTGGCATTGGCGTTGGTACCAATGGCCTGCACTGCGGTGAGGCAGACGATGACGATCAGGGCCAACATCACGGCGTATTCAACGGCGGTTGGACCATCTTCCGAGACCAAAAAATTCTTAACTGCTGAAACGAATTGCATGACTATCACCCTTCCGGAAAACTGTGACCTGTCCCGAAACGAACTCGTCCGATGCGGGACGAAACTCGTCTGCACCCGGGACTACTGCTGACAGTTCTGCCGCCTGCGAAGACACGGCTTCGCAAACCATCGGCAAAACTTGGCAACTCAGGTTTTCCAGCCGCTTGGTCAACCAGGCGACTGGCGAAATGGTCAGAATTCGTCACCCGCTCACAGGCGACGTCCCCCGACTCACTCGAAACCTATGTCAGGAAGTGCGAGTGTCAAATTGAGTGATTTAAGAAAAATATTTCGAGTAAGGTGTTTGTGATGATCCGCTAAGGTGTTCCCAGCCGAAGCACTTTGGGCATAGCCAAGCGACATTGCGAGATCCAAAAACACGCAAGCCCATATCCCGTAGCACGTTGAGACGCGAATTCCTGTTCGGCAGAGTTGGTTTCCGGGTTTGCTAACGCTTCCCGCAGGAGGTGAACCAGCGTAAACTGACGAACCGGTTTGACCGCCGGGTGTCCCCCCAATGACCAGATTTCTGCGTCAGGAGGGCCATTTCTGATAGGCCAAGTGGCGAAATAGGCAGACGCACAGGACTTAAAATCCTGGGGTGGGTAACCACCGTGCGGGTTCGATTCCCGCCTTGGCCAATTGTGACTTTCAGGTGGATCAAAGCCGCGCTGAATAGGAGGCTGGCGATGACTGATACCGAATCATTGATGGCTGGTCGCCCGCAACCACCAAGGCCTATCCCGGAACCACCACCCACTGAGGAGCGATCTCCGCGTAGATCGATGGGCAGTGGCCTAAACGCCAAGGGCCATCAAGAACAGCATCGCCGCAATAACCGTCAGAATCAGTGCACGTCGCAACCATCGGCCCTTGTCGCGATTGATCTCGGCGTTGATTTCGCGAGCGATGAAAGTTCCGTGGACCTGGGCCAGCCGCAGGCGGTCGACGAAATGATACTCCAACTTACGCGAGGTCGTTTGGTCAGCCAGGTTGAGCATCTCTTTAGCTCGGTAGGGCGCGGCATGCGCCCGGGACCGCATTGCCCACAGCACGATCAATGCAGTCAACATGAAAAGGCTGAGTCCAATAGGCAGAAGAACTGGATGGGCGGCAAAAGTGGTCTTGGTCATCAAGGCCAAGACCAAAGTCGGGAAGCCCAGGACCGTCTTCAAGAGTGTGTCGAGCTTTTTGTCGATCGCGTCGCCGGCGGCAGTGGTCTCAGCGAAGCGAGCTGCCCCCTCCCCAAGCAGAAACTCGATCGACGCCGGGTCGGTCAGGTTCATCAATCGAGGCGACCATGCTTCGGCTTCAGTTACGGCAGGCGATTGTCGCGGGTCGCGGGAGAGCAAAGTCATTTAGGTTCCCTTTTAACAAACAAACGAGATTACACGACAAAACGATGTTGTTTTAGGTGACTCCGGCAAAGACGCCAGACCAATTGATTGATTTGTCGACCCAAGTTGGCGGTTCGGCTACGGGAATTGAAATGAGTCGATCGAGCGACCCAAAACTCTTGGAACTAGCCTTTGACGTGGCGGGCGTCACTCTGAACGGACGTCAGTCAATCGTAAAGAAGTTGTTCCGAACTCAACCTATCTACTTGATTCGAGAGCCAGACAATGCGGCCGACTCGAACGCGATTGCCGTCTATGTGGAGGACGTTCACGTTCGACGCAGATACCACAGCCTCGGCTATGTACCACGAGAGGTTGCGAAAGTGATTGCACCATTGATTGACGGTGGAGCGACTTTTGTAGCGTACGTATCGAAGCCACACAGTTTCATGGGTGACGACGGCCAACCAGTTCACATGGCTGAGATGAACTTGTCGCAAACTGGTTTTTCTCGAAGCCAGGTGGCCCAACTTGAACAGGCCAGCAATCAAGCGTCTATCCATTTAGCTATGACGATTGCTGACCCCAGTGATCGGCCAGCCGGCTACTCCACGATCTTGCCTTCTTCTGCGATCCAATTGATCCCCAACAGTATTGAGCAACAACTGCGACTTGTTGGGCAGTTTGTCGCGGTCGTCGTCTGCACGGTTCTGATCATCATTTCGATGTTCAAGGTATTCGCGCCAATCCCGTCGCAAAAGTCAGTCACGTCTTTCAACAGTTCACAGTTACAGGTCGACGGGGAAACCGTGATTCTACGCAATCATGTTATCGAAGGCGTTCCTGTGATCGTTGCCATCAGTCAGGACGATTTGGCGCAGGTCACAACGACTTATGCTTTCGATCCCTCGGCCATTGCCCGCCTCACGGAGGAGGGGCGAGTCTGGGTTGTGGGCGACGGTTCACCAGCTGTGGTTTTGCAGACAACAGGCGACTTGAGCCTGATACGCACCGGAAGCAGCGGCGACCCGCAGCTTCAAAAGACCGGTTGGGTTTCATCGAAATGCGTTTCGCGTAAGTGATGATGCAGGATGTGATAACTCCTTTTTGAAACAACGACATTGAAGCGGCAGCTCGGCACAGATAGTATCAAGGAATGTATAAAGTGATCTATCAACACGATGAATTTGCGTCGATGATCGTTGACCGTCTCGAACGTCATGGGATGACTCAAACCGAGTTGTCGGCCCGGCTTGGAATAAGCACAGCCAGGCTAAACCATTATCTTCGTGGCCGCTGCAGCTTTGAAAAGGCCGAGGTGCAAGAGCTTTTCTTGAACGTGTTTGGCGAAACGCTACCCGTTAACACTTTGCAGCCCGCGAGAATTGATAACCCAACCCCCAGGGTTCCTTTGTCGATCAGTTGACAAATATAAAAAAACTTATATTCTGGTGCCCGGCGTCGATCGTGACGACCGGGCTTTTTTCGTTTGGGGTTTTCTGACTCGCCCCAACGACCCGGTCCCTGCAGGGTGTAGGTCGATCGACGCTGAGCTGCGGTCCTCCCGGCCGCGATCCCTCCCCCTGATCTAGGTGGGTGGCTGGAGCTAGCACCCGGCGAAGATGGCAATAGGACCTCACCGGCCTGCTGGCCCGCGGCCACCGAGGCTGAGGCCATCATGCCGGTCACTGGCTACTTGCCACCCACCACAGGTGAGGGAAAAACCTCACTCTGTCTTACAAAAATGTAAGTTATCGTTCACTGAACGGAAACCCAATGATTCAGGCACGAGGCCCCAAAAATCGACATTCGAGGGCCATCGTGTCGCCAAGCACCGACGATTCGTCAGAAGTTGTTCCCAGCATTAAGTTTCCGAGCTTGTTTAAGCCTCGAACGGGCGACCCGATAGCGCACAGGACTACAAATCCTGTGCGCTATATCCGTTCGAACGAGGATCCTGCCCAACAGAAGCTCTGGTCGACCGATATCGACCCCCGAGTTGCGGCCATTTGCGACCAGGTCGATGAGGACGAGCCGCCCGACGTTGTCCCTGAGAAGGACCGGGCGATGGTGGCTGAGTGCCAGGGGCTTCCAGAGTTCTACGCAGAGTGGGTTGAGCCGATCGAACTCGACAAGGTCGCACGTGGCGCCCTTGCCAAAGGGACGATCGACAAGACCAAGCAGAGCCTCCGGCGTTGGGTCCGGTTTACATGGCCAGCGAACTACAAGGGGAACTGGCAAGGCCCCCCAGTCGGTCGCATCACCAATAAGTGGTTGCGGATTTTTCGAGACGCCGCGTTGAAGGAACATGCCACCTCGACTGTGGCGAGCAGTCTTTGCCACATTCGGCAGGTCTTAAGGCTCGCGGTGCAGTTTCAAGTTCGATCGACCCTGCCGAAATGCGACGCGGTCACCGTCGAGGGATCGGGCGAGCGATACTTGTTTGAGCAACTCAACATCGTCTACGGGGCCTTGGGGCATCAGCCCGAATTGCAGTCGGCCTTCGTGCTGGCGGTCAATGCCGGGCCTCGGCCGATCGATCTGTTCAACTTGAAGTGGTCCAACGTCGCCTTCGAAGACGCGGTCCCAGCAATCGATTTCGTGAGTGAAAAAACAGGAAAGCGTCAGCGAGTACCACTCGCCCCGGTCACCCTGGCCCACCTGCTGCGATTGAAGCCAGGTCGGCCGGAAGAGCCGGTCTTCAGGCGTTGGTTTTCGCCCGCTGCTGACCAGGGCCGCTCGTATCGCGCTCGGAAGCGTTGCTCAATCATGAAAGCAGCCTTGGCCCTCACTGGCCTCGATTTTCGTTGCCCTTTTCAAGCCGCACGAGCCACCTGCAATCAGCGATTAGAAGACTACCGCACTGGAGTTGGCCAGTTTGTGTTGGGCCACGGCCTGGGCCTCAACGCTCGGCATTACTACGAGCCGAGCGACCTCATTCGAGAGGCGATCCTCGGGATTCATCAACCTGAGTCGTTCCTCGTGACGCTCAAGCGGTTGCGTGATGACGGGCTGAAGCTCAAGAGTTATTCGCCAGGACCAGTTTAGAGTTTGTAAAGGACGCCATGATCAACAGCGAAGAACAATTGAAACAGAAGGTTGCCGCGATGGTCGCGTCAATGTCCGCAGAGCAATTGGGCTCCAAGTTCATCCAAGCGATAGAACAGCTTGCTGAATTGAAAAAGGAGGCGTTCTTGCTGGTCGACATCTTCAGCTTGGTTTACCAACTCGATACGGCCGACATGAGACTCAAGCTAGACCAGTTTCGTGAAAGCGTGGCTGCCATGGTTCCCCAGTTTAAGCAGAAGTTTTCCGAACTACGTGAACGGCATTTTTCGGAGCTTCAGAACGGAACTGCGGCCGCTGAAAAGAACTGAGTTTGTTTGGTGATCTACGTTTTGAATCAAGGAAGGCAGCCAGCGGGCTGAAAGAGGTGCTGAGATGTGTGAACGATGTTGGGAGATCGCAAAAAAGACTATTGGCGAGATGTCGAATGCTGCAAAAGCCAATGTGATCAATGCATCGATTCGACAGATGCATCTGGGCCTCCATACTTTTCAAGTGGGTCTAAACGCCATTGGCATAGCTGGTGCCGACACCAAGACTCTCGACCAGATTAGTGCCGAGTTGACGGTGACCCTGTCGCTTCACACACCAGATTTCGAAGCAACCGCCGCCAAGCTGCGAGCCGAACCGGAAATCGTCCTCGGCTTCGACAAGATGGATTGGGCTTCGAAACCAAGCAGCAACTAGCAAAGGCCTCACGGATGAGTCTTTTCCATCAACAAACCCAGCTCCCTGAATCGAACCGAGTCTACCTCGATGTCACGGACACCGGTGTTCAACAGGAGCTTTTCTCGCTCGATGAAGCTGATCCGCTGCAGATCTTTCAAAGCGTTCGAATCTATGAAGGCTTGCTAGTGAGCGACAATCCAACGAAGACGACCATCGTCTTGGCATTCGTGTATGGCCTGACGCGACAATATGCCCACCGGGAGCTGCACCAGAACTGGCCTAACGAGCTTCAGTTGGTGTCCAGCCCGTTTGTTCAAAAGTACGGCAACTTGACCTGCCGCATTTGGTTCGGTTTCGGCGTGCCGCTCATGGCAGCGATTCCATTCGTCGCAATCCCCACGAGTCAATTGCCAATTGGCCAAAGTGCACCATCACCGTTGATCGAGGTTCCTTCGCCAGGCTTCAAGGACTTTCCTGCCGTTGAAAGCGAGGCATCTTATGCAAACCTCCGTTGAGGCCGAAAAGCGAAAGGTCTCCGAGATTCTGGGCGTGAGTCGCTTGGGCCGCCCAGGTCGCTATGTGGACGTGATGTTCAGCGAATTGGGCTGGTGCACCGTTGATGGATACCAATGCCCAGTTGGCATGATGCACGAATTCGTCATGAATCACGGCACGCTATCGAGGAACGTCGGTTGCTCCGAGTAAACGCTGATCGCTCGGTGTGGCCGCATGCACTTGGTCGAAGGGGACGAGTTCCCGTCGACGATTTGGATTTGGAATTCAAAAGAAGAGTTCGAAGCCATGTTCGTTTCGCAATGAAGCTTCCGATCCTGGCCCCATCCCATTTGAAAGAGGCAAAATGATTCCGCAGCTCAGTCAACACTGCCCAAACCAGTCGGTTTGTCGAATCGTTGCGAAGAAGCAGTTCCACAGTTTTCGCGAAGCGGTTTGCCAGCCATCTGGGTGGGTGAGCTTGAGTAATGAAGAGGTTTGTATCGGCTATCTGTGGGACTTCGTTCTCCTGTTCGGATCGGTTTTTCGAACAATCGATGGAACGAGGTACGAACTGACATTGAGAGATGACTTGCTTGTATTGAAGGTTGCTGCTCCTCCTCGCGATTTGCCGACGGTGATCGCGAAGTGGGAGTCACGATTCAGCACAGATCGCAGCTCGTTCGAGTCCCTTTTTGTTTCGCGATGAACTTCCGATCCATATCGGAGGTTTGCATTCCCACCCAGTTTGAAAGGAATCTCAAATGCTTGTGTTATCACGAAGACGGTCGGAGTCAATTCGCTTTGTTGTCCCCGCTTCTAACGTGCCGCAGACAATCGATGTGCTTGTGAGTGAAATCCGACCATCGACCGTGCGATTGGTGATGAACGCTCCAAGGGACATAACCATCGTGCGTAACGAATTGATCGAGGCTCCTGCGATTACGGCAGCCGACGCACACTCAAGTTAAGTGACCATTACATGAAGAAGTTAACGATTGAGTCGACGATCCAACTGGTAAAGACCCTGATCGAAGAGGCGGGCTGCCCCGATTTGGGATTCAAGCTTTCCGAATCGACCGTCTTTGAAACCGAAAAACGGTACGGAACGTTCGGGTGGCGAACTAAGCAGAGCAAGGTAGTCGCAATTGAGCTGAGTGGAAGAATACCTGATTCGATCAAAGAAGATGGCTATTTCTATGACCGCATTGAAGCAGAGGCGCTGACTGAGATCGCTCAATGGGTGCGTTCCAAGCTGGCCACTCATCAGAAGCCTTTCGCGATAAAGGATTTGCCAGCTACGACAACTCGCAAACTGGAGTCGAAGCTGTTTTGAGTCAGCGGTCTGAAGGCGGCAGACCAGCAGTGATCCTCAGTGAGAGGCTCTGCGAGGCCAAGTAGGTGCATGCCACACCGAAAACGGCATCGGGTATCAAACTGCGAAGCACACCGCCAGAGGAGCGCGTCGGCGTAGCCAGGGGGTCTCTAGCCGCCTGAGGGGGTTCAACTCCCCCGCTCTTCATCCATTACTCGATGTCTTGATGAAAGCCACGGATGAGGCCACTGCCATCACAACTTGTGATCGACTTCGAACGATGCTCGCGCCTCGGCCACCTGAGAGAGGCCCTGGGCCGCTTGGCCGAGCTGATCGGCGAGCGCGAGCTGCGTTTCTGCTTCGCGTTGGTCACGCTGGCCGACCAGTACTCGGCCGGGGACGACCTGGTCCACTGCCGAGCCAGCCTGGCTGCCATCGCCGCTGAGATGCGGGTCTCGGTTCAAACAGCACGCCGGGCCAAGCAACGCCTTCTGGCCTCAGAGCTTGTCTTGGAGTCTCGGTTCGAGGGTGAGGTCAACGAGTACATGATCGACTCGAAGCGGTTGTTCTCGATCGACGTCCCAGTGGGTGATACCCCTACCACCACCCCTACCAACCCCTACCAAAATTTCTGTACCCCTACCAAGTTTTCTGCATCTTCGGGGTGGTACCCCTCTCAGGTTGGTAGGGGTACCAGGGACCACAAAACGGATTCCGAAAAAACTTTTGATCGAATTCAAGCTGAAAAACCTCAAACCAGCGATTTGGTAGGGGTATCACCACCCCTACCACGGCACGGGAATTGCGAACAT
>JAIXVG010000584.1 GCA_027483145.1 Planctomyces sp. | reverse complement strand
TTGCTGAACCGCTGCCAGACATCGAGCCGCTGCCAGACATCGAGCCGCTGCCAGACATCGAGCCGCTGCCAGACATCGAGCCGCTGCCAGACATCGAGCCGCTGCCGCTTCCCGAAGCTGACGACAGTGTGAATGTCAGGGGCTGCCAAGCTCCGGCAGTTTGAACTCCCATGCCAGCGATTTGGGTGGCTCGGGCACGCAGGTTGACTAATCCGCTAGGGACGCGGCCGTTGAGGTCGGTGACGGTCAGCGTGTCTTTCACTACGCTGGAAACGGCCCAGTCGGCGACGTTGTCGTTATTCCAGTCGAACTGCAGGATGTAAGCGGAAGCCCCATCGGGATCGGCGAACTGGGTGCTGATGCGGGCGTCGGTGGTGATGTTGTCGTCGGGGGTGCCGGTGTCGTTAGTCAGGCGAACAATCGACATGACAGGGGCAGCGTTACTGGCCAGACTGCCGGAGCCAGACCCGCTGCCGGTTCCGGCGCCGCTGCCTGACATTGAACCCGAGCCTGTGGTGCTGCCCGAACCTGTGGCCGAGCCGCTGCCGCTAGTGGCCGCCCCCGACCCGCTGCCACTGGCCGAAGTTGTGCCGCCGCCTGACGAAGTTCCCGAGCCACTCGTGGTTCCTGAGCCGGTGCTTCCCGAGCCACTGGTCCCCGAACCAACGGTAGAGCCAGAGCCGCTACCCATGGCCGAGCCAGACCCGCTAGCGGTTCCACTGCCACTTCCGGAAGTGGTTACGCCGCTGCCCGATGTTGAACCTGAACCGGAACCTACCAACGGAACAATTGGCGTCTGGGCCAGGGGCATTGCATTGAGGGAGATATTGAATTTGGTCCAGGGAGTTGTTTGTGGAGTGCCGAAGTTGCGAGTTGCCCTTAAACCCCAGGTCTGGCCGCCAAACGGGGCAACGGTACTCATGGTGAAGGACATCGAACCCGTGACCGATTGGGTTTGGTCAACGACGCCATCATTATTGCGATCGAGCTCCAGCGTATAGAAGGGGCTGGTCGTCGGGGCGATGGTTTCCGTGAATTGCCCGCGCAGGACGACGGTGGCATTCGTGGCGCCGGCCATTCCCATTTGCTGCTGGGTGAGGCTGCCTAGGCCAAGTGTTCCGGTACTGAGCAATTCGCGCGGCTCAAGGGCTGCTAGTTGAGCCAGCTTATTGTCAGGAAACTGCCCACCCTTCCGTTGCCGCTTCGAGCGTTTTCCACCACCTGAGCTAAGCAGCGAGGAATTGCCGAAAGGCCAAACACCAGCCGAGAAGATGGGAAGCAGGCTGAGCCAGAAACGCTGCATGATGACCCCGAAGTTCTGATAGACCAGCAAGCGTCCCAACGGACCAGTAGACTAGCCAATGAAGTAGCGAGCGGACGTAGAATCCACGCTAACTTGCCAAGGCCAAGCCATTCAGGATTGCTGATGGATGTTCAAAGAGCTGCAAAAAAACGGGCACTCGATTGATTGCCGATTGCGGTCTCGGGCTGAAGTGATACGTCGCCCGAAAAGACTTGTCGTTTTGCGTAACAAAACATCTGCTTACGAAAACGTCAGGCATTTCACTCTCGGAACCTGGAATTGTCAATCAGCAGAATTGTGAATTTTTTGCTATGGCCAATTTTTCTTCTTAGGTGTGCCAAACAGTTGTCACTCTGGTCTACATGAGTAACGAAGCGGCGTTCATCGGCCAGTTGAAAATGACCCTGTCGGTGGTCTAATCTTGATGAATCGACCTGCGGCGATTTGGAGTGAGTTGTGTTTCACTGACTGTAGCGCTCACCGTAAAAATGAAATTGAGCAGTAAGCGATACGTTTTAATGACGTGTCAGTCCACACATCGGAAAGTCTTCCCTTGAATACGTCTTTTGTCGTTGGCCTCGGACCAGGGCCGCTGGGGTTTCGCGAGCTGGCGGCGGTTCTCAATCAGCAGGCTGATATCAAGGTAAGTGTCGAACGCATGCCCTTATTGCCGTGGGAGGCTGGTTCTGTCAGTCAACCCCAATTGCAGCGTCGACTGGCACGTATGCAAGGTTCGAATGGCATACTGGCAGGCGATATCGCTACGTACTATTTGCCGTACGCCGAACGCTTGGCGAAGAGTGAGCCACACATCAAGTTTGTGGCAGTTGTTCGCGAGAAACAGCAAGTTGTAGAAGACTATGAACGTTGGCTTGATCGGCAAACGGCCTTGCCGCTGAATCATTGGTCGACAGATACGACGCTGCATTGCCCCCAGTGGTCACGCTGTTTTCCCCACTATCCGAATGTCTCTCGGGCTGAAGGGGTTCGCCGCTTCTGGGATGAATACATGACCGGCCTGACCCAGTTAGAAAAGCTGGCAGGCGATCGACTGCATACGCTCGAAGCAGCAGCCATTTCGCAGTTGGGACCGGTGAATCGGTTGCTTGACTTCTTGGAAGTGAATGCGGCCTCTCGGTTTGTCGAGTCTTTGCAACCATTGGAGGAACTATCCGCAACCGTGCGGCCAGTGGCGAACCCATTAGATCCAGCCCATTGCGTCGTGATTGTCCCTTATCTTGGAAGCATCTATCGCGAATGCGAGGACGCCCTCAATGTGCTGGCCAGCAAGGGGTACACCGTGTGGCGCGTCGGTGGATATTCGGCGATTGACCAAGGGCGGAATCAATTAGCCACCAATGCGATGATTCAGGGTTTCGCCGAAACGCTATGGATTGATGCCGATATTGGCTTCGACCCTGCTGATGTCGGGCGGCTGCGTGCTCATCCGTTACCAATCGTCGCAGGGATGTACCCCAAAAAGGGGCTGCAAGAGTTAGCCGGGCATGTGGTTCCGGGAACAGCTGCTGTGAAGTTCGGCATTCATGGGGGGCTGGTTCCGATGAACTACTTGCCAACGGGTTTCCTGCTAGTGCGGCGTGAAGTTTATTTGACGATGCAAGCCAAACTGGGGCTGCCCGTATGCAACGAGTTATTCAATAGTCCGCACATCCCCTATTTTCAGCCGTTCGTTAGGTCGCATGAAGAATCGCAATGGTATCTCGGCGAAGACTTCTCGTTCTGCGAACGAGCGAAAGCCTGCGGCTACAACTTGTGGATGGATACGCGAATCCGCCTGTGGCATATCGGCAACTACCGCTATAGCTGGGAAGACGCAGGCATCGCCCCCCAGCGGTACGACGACTTCACGTTGAATTTGAAGGTTGATGGGTAGTTGTAATTAAGATTCAGTTTGGTTACGTCGGCAATTTAAGCGAGCAAAAAATGAATGAGTCTCGCGATTGACTGATCGAACGGATCGACTGAAGCGGAGTCAATCAGCACATTCTAAACGTCCGTAGCCGCTGCCGGTCTTGCCGCCAATCCCTAGCTCGGCCACTGCCGTCACGACAATTTCTTTGGCAAGTTCAAGCCACCGCTTGGATTCATCAGCCGTGAGTTGTTCCGAATGGCGGATAGAAAGTGCGACATGAAAGGTCGCGGTTGAAACGGAAAGAAACGGCACAGGGACCGGGTCGTCGAAATCGGTGGGCGCATTCAAGACATCGTCTTCAGCGGCCATATAGTAGTCGCCGTGATGAGGCGTCATCACATCAAGATGCAAGCACCCAGTCCGAACACTCTGAGGGTCAATCCAGCCGTCAGAGAATTGAACCAGGCCGCCTGCGTCCGTGCTACCAAAGAGAAGTTCGGCGAATTCCCCAACCTTTTCCGGCGTTTTCTTGAATGCGGAGTTGGTTTTGCCAAGGAACGTGTGGGCGTAGTGGGAAGCAACCCCCTTAATTGCAGTGGCAGGCAGGTATGGCACGCCGTAAGTGTGGTGCAGAGTAATTCCGGTTTCCAAAACCCCGCTACTCCCAAGGCCAATGATCAGCCGCTGATGTTCAGAAACCTTCAGTTTGAACCGCATCGCATCTGCAGGAACTGATTTCTCCCACCGATCAAATGCCGGCTGATAGATTGGCAAAACGTGCGTTGCAGCAGAAATGGCCTTCTTGCAAAGTTCGAGCTTTGGCGTATCGCCGTCGGTTTTGTGCGAATCGAGATAGCGGCTCAGCAGCAACCCGGGATGGGCCGTTGAGCCGTACAGTTCCCAGATCTTGGCCACTGGATTGCGAAGGGTGTCGTTAGGCATGACTAGTTGTCTTTCGACGGCGCGGGGGGTTTGTCTTCGGTCAACCCGTGGACAGCTTCAGCATACCGCTTAATCCACGTTGCGCAGACAAGGGCGCGCCTTGTCAGACTCTGGTAGTTCGCTAGGTCGTCAGTATCACGAATCTTGGACTGTAGTGTATCGCCCGTAACAGCCTTGTCGCCTGTCATTACGTACGCAAGGTCATTCAAAACCAACCCATGCTCGCCTCGTTTCGCCAAGGCAAAGGCCGATGCCTGCACCAAACCGCACGTATGAATGAGTGTTGGAAAGCTACGGGCAAAGCTGAGATACTTCGGCGCATTATCCTTCGTGATGGCGGCAACCCGCTCGTAGGCGAGTGCGGCGAGTTTTGTGCTTTGAACTGTGGCCATCGTCGCTCCCTGAATTGCTGGACTTGTTTGAACGGGATTGATTCGTATCGGCTCAACCGGCGCCTTTACTGTCAACCTTGAGCGTGCGTAAAGGAAAGATTGCAACGGCCTTTTCCCACACTAGCTTTTCCACCAATTTGTACGGCCTCCTGGCCGGTCCTGTTCTTGCAAAGCCCAAGCACCTCTTCCCGCTTGACGTCAGATACGCCAAATACCCGATCACACCAGACAATTCCGGCAAGGATGCTTTCGGCTGGAAGCGACTCTTCGTACCAAAGCGCCCCTGGCATAACGGTCTTGGTGTCGGGTTCGATACGGATGTGCGGTTGAACCTCGGTGGCGGTCGTTGCCAAGAAACTGAACGTGTCGTCGTCAACAACGATAAATCTCTCAAGAAACAGGTCTTGCCAGGTTTTGTCGGGAAAAATCCATTCGGCCAGCTTGGTAGCCCAACTGCTGGCTATCGGGCTGCCCGAAACGGTGAAGTCCAAATCCAATAGCAGCGCGCTAGACTTGCCCTCGTTTGAAACGCACAGCTTCGACGTCGCTAAGTCTGGCACGATCGCCCTTCCCTTCTCCGGCTTCGGCGGAGGTCCAATCAACGGAATGCCGACCGCCTCCAAATCCCTGATGAGCCGGTTTAGCACAAACGGGCAGGTACACCAGGCACACGTGCCATACAGGCTTTGCACTGGTAAGCACACCAACCGGGCATCGGTAAATGCCAAAGCTCCAGCGTTGGAATGGTCATCCCCAGCCCGACCGAAGGCTGCTTGCAAAATGCGGTCGTGCTTAGGGTTGGGCTGTTGATCTGTTGATGGCCGTCGGGCATCGTCGGTGGCGCCATGGACATCGGCAAAAACACCCTTTACGGAAGAGCCAGGGACAAAGGGGTACTTGGTCACACCTTCTCGCATTAGCGGAAGATCAATGTGTCCTTCGCCGCGTCCCGCACCGACATGCAACGGCGTTAACGCATGAACCCAGTACATCAGATGCTGACGATCGTTCATCGAGGTCTACGTCTTTCTGCATGTCGCTCTGCTTCAGAAAGCGAAGCGAATGAGTCTGGAAACTACTTTGAGATTGACTTGCCATCCGCCGCTTTTGCGGAGTAACTCCAAACACCCCATACGGCCAGCCCAAACCCGTCTCGCCTGTCTTGGGCGTCGTCCGAAACCGATTCCAGCCAAAGCTGCGCTGGGTCGACGCTCGTTTTGTCGGTCCGCTCAAAGAAAAACACGCTCCCGGCGGGTGTCATTCGGCGAACAGGTTTTGGACCAAACTTCTCATAGCACCAGCCGGAAACTGGCGTCCAACGGTGATTGCAAACACTGATCAGCGTCAGCTCAAACGCGGTCCCAGGTGGCGTCCCTTTTAGCATTCTGCCAATCGGCTCCAACCAATCGGGATACCATCCATTCTTGAACAAGGCTGGCGTCACCAGAACCATTTGCCAGCGTGTGGAGCCTCGCAAACACTCCGCCACGGCGCGGGGGCATGACCACTCCGGCTCGCAGCTTTTGTCGACCGTCTTTATGCGGGCAATTCGTCGCTCGCCGCCGAGGGTTACTGACTGATCCATCGTTGCCAAAACTGGCTGGCCAATGCAGGCCGACGCCCGTATGGCCAACTCAATGTTCTCAATTCCGGGGGGTGCATTGTTATCCCCAGCGGGATGTTGCATTTGATCCAAAACCAACCCGCTCGTGCTAAATAGCTGACCGTCGGCTGCGGTGTAGCTGCTTGAGTCAATACTGACATGCACGCGTTGATCTTGCTCGGGCGACAGCAAGAACTTCGGCGCGCCGCTCGCAAGTTGGCCAGCATCTCCAGTTGTCTGGAAGAACCCAGGAATCGACTTCGAACCTGATGTGGTTAGCCACGTCTCAAAAATGTCTTTTGACCACCACGCGGGGGGGGAACTCAGTTTTCCGCTAGCCGAAGACTTCGGCGGTACTGCTGGCAGCAAGTCAAACGGAGCGTCGACTCCTTCGCCAGCGTCTAACGTCATCGGCTCGACACGGTGACCATTTTTCTGGTCGTCTACAAGTGCATCCGCCGGGGCGGGAAAATAGAGAGTCTTACCGACTGCCGGCAGCGGGCCTTGAAGCTCGATCTGTTTGAGCGAGTCAAGAAAAGTCTTGTCGGCGAATTGCCCGCCGCGATCACGGCCGATCGCGGTGCGAACACACCCTGCAACCAGCGAGGGCAGCGGCCAACTCAGCAGCTTCATGCGGCGGCCACTATTCAACCCGAATGGACGCCCGTCGCGAATGACCAACGGATCTCGAGCGGTAATCTTCCAGTTTGCCCGTGTGGGAGGCCGCGAAGACGTCATCACTGTAGCTTGCTCCGCACCGGCCAACACTTCTTGTTCAAAGTTACTCATTGAGTCACCCCCGCCTGCGCTCGGCAGCGTTCCACGCGGCGGGCAACGATAATCCAATTGGCCAAGTCGACTAGTTCTTGCGGCGACTTCAGGCCAGAGACAAAGGGACGGACGATGGTAAGAACATCCTTGGTTTTTCGGGTTAGCAGCCGCAGCGTATCGACCCTCAAGACCTCAGCCAGCGCCTCGGGACTTCCAAACGCGTTCTCCTTCTCAGCAGCGAGATAGAACTCCGCCAATCGGCGCAAGTCGTAAGCGACCTTCCCGGGCAGTCTGTCGCTGGCCAGTAGTTCTACCCACTTCTCGAGCGAGTTCGAAACGCGATCGTTCCACGATTTCAATACCGAGATCGGTGCACCGCCGCGCGGTTGCAGGCGCACCACAATCGAATTTCGGCCACCGTCCTTGGCCGCATTTTTCGATTCTTCTGCCCAAGCCAGCACGTCTTCTAATGCATCAGAGTGATGGGCAATTACCAACCCACCAGAAAGGGTGATCGAATCACCATAGTTTTCCAGTTGTTTTTTGAAGGTCGCGGCAATCTGTTCGCAGCATTCTACAGCCCGGTCAACGGGCAACAGGACAATGACATCGTCCCCACCAACGTAAACAGATACGCCGTTGAATCCATCTGGCGGCTCTTTTCCCACAATCTCATGCACTTGGCCCGCAAACGCAGCTAGCTTTTGCGAAAACTCTCGATGCTCCTCGGGGCTTGTCAGCCTGCCAAGTGCCTCACCAACTCGATCCCCGTCAGCAGAGAAAATCGCGTAATGAGGATCCGGTTCTCCGTGCTTCTTAACAACCGCCGCGAGGGCAGCTTTCAGATTTTCGAGGTCTTTGTCGCGCGACTGTTGGCCAGCCGCTCGCTTTTGTGAAGCGAGTTTCCCCGTGGCCTCTTCAAACAACTCACTATGCCGAGTTTCATAAACCGCAGCCCCTTCGTAGGGGAAACTTTTGTACTGCGGATAACGTCCCTCGCCAACTTTGGTCAGAAACTGCTTGTCGGCCAAAAGCTTACAGGTCTCAGTAAATGCCGTGTATTCAGTCGGACACCGAGCTTTCGCTCCGCGTAGCCACGCATCGGCCGCAATTCGCGAAGTCGAAGGGTACTGTCGCTTGCCGCCAGTTGTGCGTTTGGTTACGCCAAACGCATCAAGCTGCTCGCCTGCGGATACACGTAATTCGCCGCGACGAACATCAGTGGGAATACTCTCCTCTTCACCCCGTTCTGTCGGTTCGGGAAGGACCGATTCACGAGCACCATCGAGCGACGACTTTGGCACTCCGGCTTTCCCTTTCAACACAGGAAAGTTCCGGCAATTGGTTCGGCCTGAGAGCAATCGCATCAGGCGTTGGCGGTCAGTTGTGTAGGTCCCCTCATTTTTTTTATAGTCACCCGAACACTTCACCCAGGCTGCATAACACTCAATCACTTCGCCCGCAGTGACGGGATTTAGTTCGGCCGTTTGCAAGTCCCAAACTTCTTCGCGGAAGCCGTCGAACTTGCACCCTTTTTTGGCTTCTTTCGCAAGGTGCGTCCAATGCTGGTGCGCGGCGGTCTTTGCTTGAAGAGCTGCCTGTGCGGGCGACACACCCACTGGAAGCTCGGCCAGGATGACATCCGCCACCACTAGGTCCGAATCGGCTTTCAAGTCATCCGACGACAAAGGAGCAGGAAAGATCAGCACTTCGTGCCCCCCACCGCACGCTTCGACGACCCCGCGCGCGGCCGCCTTCGCCAGTTCCGACATCATCCATGACCCCGCCCAAAAATCGCGAGTTTTGCGCGCGGCAGCTACAAAGGCATTAACGGGGCCAAGTTCGATTGCAAGGAGGGTGTTCATAGTGAACCCCACTGCTCTGTTCGATACTTGCTTTCATCTTTATCATTGGAACTTGGGGCTTGAATCCAATCTTTCTGCAATTGCGCCTGCAAGTCTCCTGAGGAGTCACCCCAGTTCTTGATTGTCTGGGTGACCCCATCATAGGGCGCTTTGAAAAGCAGGTTGAGAAATGAATCCAATGCAGAACCGTTCGGGCTGAATCGCATTGGAGACTTGGGCTGGTATCCAGCACTCGCCGCTAAATTGATGTACCCGCTTTTCACTTCTCCTGGAGGAAGCACTGGCGGCGAAGATGCATCAACGAACAGAAACGATCTCCCGTCCTTTGCCTTCAGCCGCACTCCCTTTTGTCGGCCAAACGAAAGCAGCGGAACAACGCATGGAACGGCTAAATCACCGCCAACCGCCAACGGCTTGAGGAACAAAGGGCTACCGAACCGCTCGGCATCAACAATCTTTCCGGTTCGAAAATCCTCGATGACTGGAACCAGTGTTGAATCTGCAGGTTCTCGCTCGTACGGCTCCTTGTATTGCTTAAAGTGAAAGATGATCGGAAGCCCAAACTCGGCTCGCGGCACTATGTCGGCTGGAATCGCTGGAAGTCGAGCGTGCTTTCGAGGTCGCGGCCCGATTAACTGCCTGATCACTTCAGGCTCCGGAAACCGACTACGTCCTGGAAGATTGGAAGGGGGGTGAGGAGGGTTCCTTCCGTAACCCTCACCTTGGCGAAATCGACGGTAGAGCGCGATGACGTTTGTCCAAGCATCAAGGGGCGATCTTGCTGTAGGTCCGACAAGCGGAGACTGCCAATTGAGGGTCGGCCATCGGCGTGGGCCAGCAGGTAAAGTCCAGTTGTATTCCTGCTGAGAGCGTTGCCACCATCCTTTCAAGTCACTAAGCCCCTTTGGGGCAGTCTGTTCGCAGTGTAATGCTCCGAAGCCTCTTCGCGTCCGGGCGCCAACACCGCCAAAATTCGTCCAGGCCCACATGGCAAGTCGCACGTCTTGTTGGTGCTCTTTGGGACAGTCAATCACGACTGAGAACTCTAAACCCTCCTTGACGAACTTGGTGATGGCCTCATTTTGGATTGCGGGAAAAGTTGCATACCGCAACGGATCGAACTTTGAAAAGCCGAATCGATCGTCATTGCTTCCGTTCGGAGTAGCGCGATCACTCCGCATGCGAAAGCGAACTATTGAACGTTCACCCTTGATGTTGACCAAACGCACACTTACCTGCACCGGGCTGGGGATCTCGGTGCTCCCCCAGATTTGGGCTTCGCGGGTGCGTAGTTCAGCTGCGTCTTTGCATTCGGCTCCGCGTGTGGCGCGCCACCAAAAACGGAGGTGACCGCGAATAGATGACGCACGGACCGGGAAGTTGGTATCCGGCTGGCCTGCGACTGCACCGCCACCAAACATGGGGGTGATCAGCTTCAGGCGATAGTCTGCTCGAACGTATCCTGGACGAGCGGTCTTTGCCGAACTGGCGATCTGTTGGGAAAGCTGCTCCAGCGTTTGGGCAGAGAGTTCCGGTATCTGACGGGGCATTGATTTTCCATTGGCCAGTGGAAACTCAGACGTTAGCGATCACCTTTCGCGTGTTCGATGGAGAGAGTGCCGTGCCAAACATCTGCCGTCAAGCGAGCGAGTATTGCTTCGCCATTTCTTCATGAAGTGGTGAGTAGAAACCCCTGCGTCCGGTGATACGAGTTCGCGCAAAGATTCTGATACCGCGACACGCCATCGGCAGGCAGCGGCTGAAGGAGTTGGAGAAGCACGGGATGCTTCAATTGGCCCCGAAGGGCCTCTGTGCAGAACGAGATCCTACCTTTCAAGATTCGCCGAGATTGAGAAAAAAGTTTCAATTGGCCCCGAAGGGCCTCTGTGCAGAACTCAGTGGGTGGGTCAGGCCAATGTATCGGTTGGGCACGGTTTCAATTGGCCCCGAAGGGCCTCTGTGCGGAACTGATCAACGGCGCAAGGTTGTGGGATAGCGGGTCAGGGTTTCAATTGGCCCCGAAGGGCCTCTG
>JAIXVG010000130.1 GCA_027483145.1 Planctomyces sp. | reverse complement strand
GCCCCGATAAACCTGGTAGTCACTGTTACTGAATGCTTCCCCTTAACCACACCTCGCGAATCGCCCGTCAGAAGTTCAAACTGGCCATTGCTATTGGTGTGACCGGTTGCAACCGGTCCCTTGTCCGGAATGAATGCCACAGTCACATCAGTGACCGGTACACCGCTGCTAACGACCTTCCCTCGAACCAACACCAGTGCGACGGCCGAGCCTCCTCCGCAACCTGAAAGCAAAAGCAACACACTCCACCAAGCGAAGCCTCGTACCAGCTGCCGCGACAATAATTGATCACGACGCATCCGGAAGTCTCCAAACGAAAATGACCCAATACGGAAGGAAAGTGAATCAATCAGATACCCCTCTAGAATGACGACCATTTCCCAACGATCAGAAATTCCAGAGGGGATTCTCAAGTGGCAGGAATCCAGCCAGCAACGAAGCAAGTTAGCAGAAAGCGCCTGCATCGGGTTGCGCGCTGTGACTAGATTTCGCCGGGGACCTCGCCACCATTGATGGAGGCCATATCCCGATAGAGTTGCAGACTGACGTTTTCGGAAATGAATCTTACCGTGCCATCGTGCAGCAAGAACTGACCGCCCCCCGCGTGCAGACTGCCGAAGCCAAGGGTATTGAACGCGTCGTAATCCACAACATCGCGCCGTGTCAGATAGTTAAGCGGAATGCCACACGTGCCGACGTCACCGTAAAAATAGAACCACATCGTGAACGTGCTCTTTCGACCAACGCTTTCTCCAACGGCAAACGTGTTACTTGTCCCGTCAGTCAGGTCCCGAAAGGAGGTCTTTTCCGGAGCGATTAAACCACGATCGACCCATCCATTTCCCCGATCCAAACCATCCCACGAATTTGCATTTCGTCCGGAAGGAGCTGTGTAACTGAAAGCCGAACCCAAACTGGTTGCATTATCAGCAAACCGGCTGCCCCCCCAATTGGCTCCCATCACACCTTTGTAACTGGTCAATGCATATTGAGTCGATGAGTTAATGATTGTGTCGGTAGCGTTGTTCGCACCATAAACCGACCGACGATCAAGAGTTGTGCCACTGTCATCAGTCGGGCACAAAAACGCCGGGACGATTCTTTTGGCAGCGACATCATTTGCGTTTGCTCCCAAACCCGTATTGAAATCAATCGAGTTGTATAGTGGAGCCTGATCAATTTGCGGTAAGACGTATGCCAACCAAGGCTTTCCAAGCGGGTTGGTAGAAAACGCCGTACCAATAGCAGTGTCTCCCCAGTTGATTGGGAGTACGCCAAAAACGTCGTGGTAATTGTGTAAAGCCAACCCCAACTGCTTCAGATTGTTCTTGCACTGCGTTCGCCGAGCCGCCTCGCGAGCCTGCTGAACTGCTGGCAGCAGAAGCGCAATCAGCACTGCAATAATGGCAATGACGACCAGGAGTTCAATCAGCGTGAACCCCCTTCGAGAATTCGAAGGACAAAGCATTGTCATGATGACTCCAAACGAGAACAAAGGACTTTGAGATCCGTCTTCGGGCGAAAGCCCACGAGAAAACGTCGCGATTAGCTGCAGCCAATTGAAATCGGTGCACGCGAATTCTTGGCCGCAGAGTGTTTGTACTTCGCTAAGGACTCAACTTCAATCTAGTTATGATCGTTCATATCTCATTCTGTGAAAATATTTGATTTTCCAACGAACACTCTATTGCCGTCGAGTTAAAGACCGCAGGCATTTTTTATGATTCTGAGGCAACGGCTTGCTATCTCAAGCAATTGAGCGACAACAGTCCGACTCACGTTATAACACCGCCTACCGGAGTCAGCTCGATAGCGCCACTGCTGCCAGCAAAGTCGAAGACTCGCATCAAGAGGTCGGCGTCAGAGCAACCGGGTCAGTCCAGACGCGTCATTGAATCACACGACTGAAGTATAGATCAGAGAACGGGCACACCTGAGGGAGCCGGAGCGATTGTATTCGTTTCCAAGTGAACCCAAGCAAGACGCGTGAGATTCGCTGGACTTGAGACCCACCATGAAGGACTGGGCCATTAACGGTAGGCCAAGAAAACAGCTCAAGACACTTGATCGAGTCGGTTCGCGATCGGAATTAAGACAGGTCGCTTCCGAAACGTGGCCATGATTCGATAGGCATTACAGCACGTGCATTTTTATGCAACATGTTCAATGCGAATGGCATCGGCGATGACGCTTCCAGACAGCGTGTTGGCCAGACGAATAACCAATTGACCGCCGACAATCGTGACATTCCCCAGCGTCTGGAACGTCACGCCCCCTTCCATGATCGGTCCGGCTGGTGCCACCCGTTGATTGGCAGCAAATGAGCCAATTGTCGCCCCCCCCGCCGTTTCCCGGGCAGTATATAGCAGGTCATTCGCACGTGATGAACCTGTGTTCCATGTGGTAGAAATTCGGTACGTTCCTGCAGCTAATCCCGTAAACGTCCATGTAGCAATTGCGGTGGCATTTCCGGGATTGGCAAACTGACGATCATTGCCATAACCAGTTGTCAACGTGGCAAAGCTGCCGCTGACCGCAAATCCAGTGTCCCCGTCATCGAGAATGGTCACAGGGTTTCCAATGCGTTCGAGGCGAACCGCATCCGCATTGACGCTGCCCCCCGTCGTGTTGGATACGCGGACAATCAAACTGTTCCCATAACTATTGACCACGCCCAGTGTCTGGAATAGTACTCCCCCTTCAGTGAAGCCACTCGGAGCGACTTGCTGCTTACCAACCAATGTGGCAAGCACTGGCCCACCTGCGGTATTGCTTACCACATACGGTACGTTGTTGGCGCGGTTGGTCCCTTCAATCCAGGTTGACGCAATTCGGTATTGTCCCGGGGCAAGATTACTAAACTGGTAAGAGGCCGTCGCGCTACCCGCCCCAGCGTTTGCCAGCAGCCGGTCGTTACCAAAGCCTGACGCGAGTGACGCCCACAGGCTGCTGTCATTAACCGTGAACCCAACATCGCCATCATCAACAATTGTAACCGGCTCGCCAATCCGCTCAATTCGTACCGCATCGGCAGCAACTGCTCCAACAGGTGTGTTGGCCAATTGCACGACAAGAGCGTTACCAAAAATCGTTACCTCCCCCAGGGTCTGCCACAGTGTGGAGCCTTCGGAAAACGTTGCAGGGCTCAACCTTTGGTTAAGTTGCGTCGTTAACAAGATCGGCCCGCCAGGGACGAGACTGACGGTATACGCTGCATTGTTGGCACGAGTAGCAACCGGGTCATTCCAGGTCGTTGCGATACGGTAACGTCCGGGAGTCAAATTCGAGTAAGTCCAGGTCGCTGTGGCATTGCCTGCCCCTGCGGCAGCCACCCGTCGGTCACCGCCAAAGCCACTATTC
>JAIXVG010000137.1 GCA_027483145.1 Planctomyces sp. | reverse complement strand
CGCGACCATTCGACCTGGGCCGACGGCGCGGCCAAGTTCGAAGCGGGAACTGCTCCCTTCATCGAGGCAGTCGCCTTAGGAACCGCCATCGAGTATCTCGCCTCGCTCGGCTGGGACAACATCGCCCGCCACGAACAGGCCTTATCTCAATATGCCCACGACCGGCTTTCCAAAATCGACGGCTTGAAAATCTACGGACCAGCCGTTGAACAAAAATGTGCGATAGCCAGCTTTACCGTCGAAGGGGTTCACCCTCACGACATGGCCGATTTACTCGATCGGCAGGGGATCGCCGTCCGGGCCGGCCATCACTGTACCATGCCTCTGCACGACCACTTCGGCCTGACCGCGACCACCCGCGCCAGCTTCGGCCTGTACAACACCCAAGCCGAAGTCGATTCCCTCGTCTCCGGCATCACCGCCGCCCAAAAAATCTTCAAACGCTAACCCGCCCCAATCCCCTCATATCCGCCCTTTTCCGCTTCGGCTGGGTGGCACTGGCTTCGCCAGTGTCTTGCCCCCCAATTCGCATCATTCACTCGCCGAAGCTCTTTTTAACCGCCACGGGCTCGCGTGCGGTTTCTTCGATCTTCTGCTCAAAACCGTCCGTTTTTTCTAATTCGCCAGAACTCCATAGACCACAACCATTTGCACCACTTTTTAATTCCTATGTGAATAATGCAGGCTAATCCATCATCCCGGCCGCGCTCCCCCAACCAGATAAACAATTCTCGCGCAACCCCTCCAGATAGGTTGAGGGGACTGTTTTTGTCACTGACTTAAATAGCCCTCTTAAAACAAAGGTTGGCCAACCCCCGTTTTGTTTGTCGCGAATGTTTCCTGTAAGGATGAATCGCTCTGTACTGCAACTGGCAGACTTAATCGTCTGCTATTGCAGTAGCCAGCACTCTGGCGGGTCCTCTGCCCATTGGCAAGATAGCACCCCTGAGACGTCTTATCCGAGGCAGGCTGCCGGCAGTTTTTTTGCGATTTCGACCAATTTGTCTTAAACACGTACCAAGCCACCCAGCAAAGCAAACACCCTGACCCGACCCAACAAAAACCGCCTCTCGCGGCCAACAACTCCCGCAATCTAACCCGTACCGCGATGCGACTCGGGCGGCCACGCCGCACGCACCGCTAGGAGGCGTCTTTGTGGGGCATGCCGTAGCGTTTCATTTTGTTGTACAGCGTGACCCGGCTGATCCCCAGCTCGCGGGCAGTACGTGTACGGCTTTGGTTATTCTTAAACAGCACCTGTTCGATGATTTCCCGTTCGGTGCGGGCAACTTGTCCTTCGAGCGAGCTGCCAGCCGATCGAGTACTGGTTTTTAGTTGTATTGAGGGATCGTTGGTTGGTCCAACCAGGCCGCCGAGAATGTGAGAGGGTAAGTGGTTTGGCTTCAGAGTTCCTTCGCGGCAGTAAATGACTGCGCGCTGGATCACGTGTTCGAGCTCGCGCACGTTTCCCGGCCAAGGGTAGTTTTCGAGGGCTTCATAGAACTCAGGAACGGCTTCATGAATCGCGATCGCATGCTTCACGGCGTACTGCCGAATAAAGCGCTTGGCCATCGGCACAATATCCATCCGCCGCTGCCGTAAGGGGGGAAGGACAAACTTGAGCATGTTGAGGCGGTAGTAGAGGTCCGGGCGAAACCGGTGCCGCTCGACCAGTGGCTGCAGTTCCAGGTTACTGGCGACGATCAGCCGGGCCTGCGAGCGTTGGGTTTGGTTTGATCCGACTGGCTCAAACTCGCCGGTTTCAATGACGCGTAACAGCTTCACTTGTTGTTCGAGACCCAGGACGTCGATTTCGTCCAGCAGTAGCGACCCACGCCGCGCCGCCAGAAACTTCCCTTCTTTGTCGGCATGCGCCGAAGTGAACGAGCCTTTCACGTGCCCGAAGAGTTCGCTTTCGATCAAGTCGTTGGGAAGTGCTCCGCAGGCGACGGGCAAAAATGGCTCGTGCCGGCGCGGCGAGACTTCATGGATCAGTCGCGACAGGAAGGTTTTACCCGATCCTGTTTCGCCGATCAGCAGAATGGTCACATCGTGCTTGGCTGCCACTTCCAGTTCAGCCAGCATGTCACGCAGGGCGGGGGAGTTTGTTTGAAAGCGGCGAGTGACCCCGTTCAATGTTCCCAAAGCAGGCTCATCACTAAACTGGTCTCCACCAGTGAGTGGTCCGGTTGAGACAGCGTTTGCGGCCTGTTCGTTCTCGCCGCCGGTTTGTTGTATCGCGGGTGACAGGGTTGGTTCAGTGACAAAAGGCGGTTGGACGACTTCCGGAACGGCAGGTCCCCACAACAGTCGAAAAGCGTCGACCAGCTCGTCTTTCGAGAACCGGCCGCGCAGGTGGGTAAACGACGACTCTGCTGCTTTTTGCTCCAAAGAGATCGGGCAAGATTCAGCGGTCAGCATCGCGATTTGCATCGCGGGGAAACGAAGTTGCATTCCGGATAGCAGCCGCTCTTCCACGAGGC
This sequence comes from Planctomyces sp., assembly GCA_027483145.1. GTDB lineage: Bacteria > Planctomycetota > Planctomycetia > Planctomycetales > Planctomycetaceae > JAIXVG01. Next base: position 3,889 of record JAIXVG010000137.1, on the reverse strand, counting down.
CGGCCCCACTGGGACGCCGGAAGTCGGCCACGAACCCGCGCGGCTCAACCCGCTGAGTTAAGTCGGCCAATTCTTCGAAGCTATCACAAGCACGGATGTCAGCTCGACCTTCGAACGTGGCTGGCAGGCTGCTGGCCAGGTCCGAATCGCGGCTGAATACGATGATGATTGGTTTCGTCATGCTGAACGCATCCCAATTTGCGATACCAACAGTTGTTTGACATTGCGGAGGTGAAGCAGCCAGCCGGTCCAACAAAAAAACGTCCCTGTGCGCACCGGGCTTCCGGCGATCGGCAAACACTCTTTTGGTGATGTCTGGTAATGCTTCTGGCCACGACGTCAGATTTCCACGTGCGCGGCTCTCCTTAACGCTGGTATTCAAATCAAGTGCCAACTCGTTAACATTTCATTACACGCGGCGGCTATGCTCTTGCTAACCTGCTTGCCGCCAGCGACTTGCGATGTTGTAGCAAACATCTGAACGATTAAATGATTTAGCAGAAGGGGTTTGGCCCGGCTGGCAGTGATGCCATTTGTCAACGTGGTGTGGAGAATCAGCAACCGTACGGGGGGAACTGACCACAGCCGCCGCGCCGAATGCTTCTGCGGGTCCAATCAGAAAGAATGTCATGGCTAAGTTTTCTGTCATCCTGCCAGCAGCGGGGAGCAGCTCGCGGTTTGGTCAGAAGCAAAAAAAGGTCTTTGTCGACCTGGCTGGCCGACCAGTCTGGTTACGAACAGTGGAGCACTTTTCCAATCGTCCCGATGTGATCCAATTGATTTTGGTACTAGCGGAAGATGACATCGAGTGGTTTAAGGAAAAGTTTCGCCCCAACCTGGCGTTTCTCGATCTGGAAATTGTCGCGGGTGGGGCTCAGCGAGCTGACTCGGTCGAGCGGGGGCTGGCCCGCGTCTCACCAGAGGCCGACTTTGTGGCGGTCCACGATGCGGCCCGGCCGCTCCTTGCCGAAAAGTGGATCGATCGTGTTTTCGCTGCTGCGATTGCCAATGATGCCGCCATCCTGGCAACACCCATTACCAGCACGATTAAGCGGGCAGCTGGCCAGCAGCAAGTAATTGCCGAAACGGTTCCACGGGATCACTTGTGGGCTGCTCAAACCCCGCAGGTTTTCCGGACTTCAATCTTAAGAGCAGCCTATCAGTCGCGACGGGGCTTCTCTGGAACGGATGAAGCCCAATTGGTCGAACGAATCGGCGGAAAGGTGCAGCTTGTCGAATGCTCGGCTGCCAACCTCAAGATCACTTCGCCGGAAGACTTGAGTATCGCTGCCGCACTCCTGCCAACGCTTCCCAAAAAATCATCCTTACGCAGCTTACACCCATTTTCCGATGAAGATCCGCTGGGGCTGTGAGGTTTCGCGGCTTTCCCGTCGCCAACCAAAGAGCGGGACTGAGCGAGGCCAAAACGCCGAAGGTTCTCACTCAAAAACAACTATTTTTGCGGTGGTTGTTCTGCTGCGATTGACGCCTCTTGCAGTTCTTTTTGCTGAGGGAAGATATGGTCTTCCGCCGGTTGGGGTGATATAACCGTGTCCACCATCTTTCAATCCCCTCTTTAATCACCCTGAGTGGTTCCGTCACCCGTTCGAAAGGATCTCGAATGCGTCGTGTGCTTGCTTTGATCTTGGCTGGCGGCAAAGGAACGCGGCTCGAGCCACTTACCCGCGACCGCGCCAAACCTGCGGTCCCATTCGGTGGCGACTACCGCATCATCGACTTCACTCTGTCGAACTGCATCAATAGTGGCCTCAGACAACTACTGATTCTCACGCAATACAAGGCGGCCAGCCTTTCGCGGCACATTGACCTGGGCTGGCGATTTCTGTGTTACGAGCTGGGTGAATTTGTTGATGTGGTTCCGCCGCAGCAGCGCATTGACGAGAACTGGTATAAGGGAACGGCCGACGCTGTTTACCAGAACATTTACTCAATCGAACGCTATCGCAGTGACCATATCCTGATTCTGTCGGGAGACCACATCTACAAGATGGACTATGCCCAACTGGTCAAAACTCACATCGAGAATAATGCGGCTGCGACGATCGGGTGCTTGCCTGTTTCCCTGGCCGAGGGGACGCAGTTTGGTGTGATGCAGGTTGATGGCAAACACCGCATTATCAACTTCGAAGAGAAGCCCAGTTCGCCAAAGTCACTTCCGGCCGACCCAACCCAATGCCTCGCCTCGATGGGGATCTACGTCTTCAACACTCGCTTCCTGTTCGAAGAGTTATGCAGGGATGCGACTGTTCCATCCAGCTCACACGACTTTGGGAAGGATATCATCCCGCACATCATCGATCGGGCGACCGTTCAGGCTTATCCGTTCGAAGACAAAAACACCGGTCGCAAGCAGTACTGGCGCGACGTCGGAACGCTTGATGCATTCTACGAAGCCAACATGGACCTGGTGAATGTCGATCCAGAGCTCAACCTGTACGATCAGTCGTGGCCCATTCGCACGTATCACGTGCAACAGCCACCTGCCAAATTTGTCTTTGCTCAAGGGGCAGGGGACCGGCCGCGAATTGGGCATGCTCTCGACAGTATGGTGTCAGCAGGTTGCATCCTCTCCGGTGGAACGGTGCGGCACTCGGTGTTGTCGCCCGGGGTGAGGGTGAATAGCTGGGCAGAGGTCGATGACTCGATCTTGTTCGAAGGGGTCGATGTGGGCCGCGGCGCTCGCATTCGCCGATCGATTGTCGATAAGCGGATTCGCATCCCGGAAGGAATGCAGATTGGCTATGACCGAAACACCGATCTGGCACGCGGCTTCACGGTTACAGAAACAGGAATCACCGTGGTCGGAAAAGCGGAGGGGATGCAGCTTTCGAACCAGGACGATGAGTGATCATCGAGTCCAGCCAAGTGCTGGTAGAAATGGGGGCCGACGCCTTCTTGCATGAGATCTCTTTCTCCTCCACTTCAGTGTTTGGAGAAAAAACGATGCATGTGCCCCATCTAAGAACGGTAGCTGGCATGAGACAAGCGAAGAAGCGATGCTCCTGGTGGACAACTTTGACGCGAGGATTGGATTTAAGTTCTACGAGGTTGTTCGTAAGGACCGGAATCTTGGTAGTTTCAGTTTTTGCGGTTCTATCCTTCTATCTTGCAGTCCAATGTCATTTCGCACTCGCAAATTGGGAGAGGATCGGTGGAACTTTTAGAGGACGGGATTTCAATTTGTTCTTTGGCCCAGCTGAAGTTTCGTTGGCGTCAGATGCTGAAACAAAAGTTCTTGTTACCGTTGAACAACTTAGAGTGGCTCTTCGACGGCTTCGAAACTTGCCAAACTGTCGCGGGCTTAGACTGCACGATTTGGAGATAGAGGAAACTGAGTTGAATTCGTTACTGACCGAGTTCCGCCCTGAGCACCTAAGCGTAAAAAACATGCGTTTTTCTGACAGCAGTATTGAATCGATCCTAGAAATCAAGACGGTTCAAACACTGGGAATCGCAGATTGCCCGGTAACCGTGTCTGGAATCCAGCGGTTGCTCAGCGAAAGTGATGTAAAGTGTGTTTCAATTGATGTCTCTACGATCAGCACCTCCGATAAGCGCAAATTGAAGATCATTTATGGCGACCGGATTCTAGGCGCACGGTGACTTCCAGTAGGGCAGGCTCCTGCCTGCCGGTCTCAGGCCGTCAGATTTTCAGGCAAACGAGAGCATGCCCTACGAAGGCTTGAATCCAGTTTGTGTAGGGCTGGTTCAACGAGCCGTCGATTGGAGCTGGAGTTCTGCCCGATGGTACGACGGTCGACGCTCTGTTGGGGTTCCCATTCACTGGGTGGAATGAAACTTCGTCATCCCCTCTTGTGGCTCGGGCACACCGGTAAGCTCCAAAGCGCGCCGACCAGTCACTCTGCGG
>JAIXVG010000234.1 GCA_027483145.1 Planctomyces sp. | reverse complement strand
GCAGATGAAGCCCAACGCCCAAGTCGCGAAATGGCCGGGGCTGAGCGTGCCTCATCACCCGCCATTGAACGGGCCTTGCGACAATTGCGAGAAGGGCGCCGCGCATGACGTTAGGTCTAGACTTTGGATCAGCTACCTTTCGTTCGCTTCGTTATGAAGGGGAACTGAAAGCCAGGCGCTGCCGCGCGGTATACACACTCTTGAATGATACGCCTTCACAGCGGCGGCTGCTCGCGCAGTCGGGCGTTAGCTTTCACCATTGTGGAGAACAGCTGGTCATCCTCGGTGATGCGGCTCTTGATTGGTCGCGACTGATGCGCAGCCCTTTTGTTCCGCTATTGCCTTTGGGTAAGCTGCCAAATTCCGATCCACTTTCGAAACAGATCCTCGTCTCGATTGTTGATGCAGTCGTTCCTGTCTCCAAGACCGCCAACGAGACGTGCTGCCTTACCGTTCCGTCCGGGGGGCGAATCAATGGGCTGACCGATGAAGCCGAGGTGAACTACTTTACCCAACTACTTCGACTGCGGGGCTATCGGCCGATTGTGATGGGACAAAGCCACGCGTTCGCCCTGGCTGAACTGTCCAAAGAAGGTTATTCGGGTGTGACGATTGTGTTTGGAGCCTCAACAAGCGAAGTAAGCGTGATTCATAGCGGACGAGAACTCGCTCGTTGTGTGATTGGACGAGGTGGCGATTGGATTGACGCACAACTGGCGAGCGAAGCCGAAGACTACTTCTTCGATCACAAAGGGGGGCAATGGCTGAATACCGTTCCCATGCAACAAAAAAAGGAAGCAACCCCTCTTGCAACCGACAGTGCGACGGTTTCGCAGAATGACTTCAGCGGTCGTGTTTATCGGCTCACCCGAGAAATGGTTGAATACGTGCTGCTGGAAGCGGCCTCACAGTTCTCATTACTTCCAGCGGTGAAGCGTCTGCCACAGCCTGCGGTGTTGACCTACGGCGGTGGATCAGCCAGTGCGAGCGGCTTTATTGGATTAATGGAGCGGGCGGTCGCTCAAGCCGATTGGCCAATCAAATTGCGATTAGTCCGTAGCGGCGAGCTTTCCGCATATACAATTGCCCGTGGCGCGTTGATTCACGCCGAACTCGAACCGGCTATCGCTAACTCAGCCGCGTAGAACCCATTCGGGGCTTCGATATTGCCCGTGCCACATGGATGCGACGGAGAGGTCCTGCCGGATAAGCTGCTAATGGTGAAGATCCCTCGCTGACGCTTCGGGCTATAAGTTGCTGAGACTGCTCATGGGGGCTAATGGACTTGTTCAGCCGTAGCTTGCTGCTACGGCTGATGATTGCTCATCCTTGTTTCGTAACCCGAAGCGTAAGCGAGGGGTAACCCACACTGTGATGCATTCATCGGCCAATAGGGTCGACTGACTCGGTGATGGGGTCGCTGGTTAGTCGAAGTAATTCAAGTTTCTTGGGACTCTTTTTGGACCCATGACAAATTGACGACATTCCACCTTCCGAGGGGTCTCTAATCAGTTCTTAAACAGCCTGATCTACGCCTACTTGGCCTTCTTTTCTTCCTCTTCCCCGTTTGTCAGCCGCACGGGTGATGGCAAATCGGGATTACCAATCTCGCGTGATTCACGAAACGCGACCTGGCTGGGCAACTGCTGGTTAGGCTGGCCCGCATATCGGGGCGTGGTCTGATCGATCTCTTGCTTAACCGTTCCGTACTGATACGGGCCGACACCAAACACAAACAGATTGTTGTCGTCCGATAGCGACGAAGAGACCCCGCCATCGCCAAGTAATTGCTTCGACTTGGGATCGTAGGCAATCAGGCCGATTTTAGCGGTCGCCGATTGCGATGTTCGGCTGACCAATCGAACTTCGGGCAGGGTTAGCATGCCAGGCAGAACGATCTCGGGCGAACCGATGTACGAGTCGGCCATGTCGGTTCCAATCCCTCCGCTGCGAACCTCCAGTACCAAGTCGGCCTCTTCCGGCTTGCCGACCACGTTGGCTCCATTGATCATCGCTCGGTGCCGAATCGAGCCGACAAGGTAGCCCTTGTCGACGCTCTCCAGATACTTGTCTTCGATGAAGATATTCGATCCCTGAAACGAGGCAAAATCGACCTTGGACAGGGACTGGTCGATGGCATTCGAGATCAACAGTTGCTCGCGGGCTGTCCGCGCTGTGTGTGACTGCTTCGTGCTGCTGCAGCCGCTGGTCAAAGCCGTGCTTAGTCCGAAAGCGGTCACCAAAACGAGCGTTCGAAACAAAGCGGCGCGATTAATAGTGGCAATAAAAGCCTGATCACAGCAATCCATAGCTTGTTTCCTGGGGCGAGTCCCCGCCCACGCTGTTCCGCGCATACATTGCCAGTTTTTGACCTGACCGCAAACTCGACTTTCTAGATCAAGTTCAAAAATCGGTAAAGAGGGCTTGTGCAGACTAGCAACTGGCGTTTGGCGTTTTTGCATGCAGGATGTCCAAATCCTGCCAGGCGGGGGAGTGGGTCACTCCCCCGTCATTACCTGCCTTGTCGTGGGCCATTAGTGCGAGTAAAGGACCGGGTTGATTGGGGAATCGATCAACTTGCCAATCTCGACCCCGGGCATCCAGGTATTCCAGTCGTTTTCGTGTTCCTTGCGCTGCGGTGCATGCAGTGTCGCGTTCTGGTCGAAGTAGATCACGGTCATCACGCGGCGTGGTCGCTGGGTCGTGTTGGCACCGGCTCGGTGGAATGTCCAACCGGCGTGATAGCTGACTTCACCGATATCAAAAGCCGTTTCAACGAGTTGTTGAATCGTTTCCTTGACGGTCATTTCGATCAACCGCTCGCTTTCGTCTGAGATAGCCAAATCTCGATGCCGCTTCACGAGATGGCTTTTGGGAGCAAACGCGAGTGGCCCAAGTTCGAGCGGTGTTTCTTGCAGTGGAACCCAGACCGTTACTGTATTATTAGAGTCGATCGGCCAATAGAACTGATCTGCGTGCCATGGGGTATGGCCACCCCCCGGTTCCTTATACAGGGCTTGATCGTGATACAGTCGCACACCGGTGCAGCCCATCAGGTCAGTGGCAATCTGGGCCAGCTTCTTCGAGTAAACAAACTGCTTGACGAGCTCGCTGTGTCGCCACAAGTTCATCACCTGCAGAAATGCCTTCCCGTACGTATCGCGCTCTTCAAGCGGGACTTGTTGCGCGTTGTGGGCGATCACCTGATCGGTAATGACATCTCCGTAAAACTGAATGGTCTCTGGCGACAAGACCTGCTTCAGCTTGATGAAGCCGTTCTCGCGATAGAAGTCGCGATGTTCGTCGGTAATCGTGAACGAACCAGCGAGGTCCTTTTCAATCGCGGCAGTCAAGATCGGAGAATCGAGCGTGGAAGACATGCAAACCCTTTAAGCAGGTGTTCTCTCTGAATACTGGAGACGTTTCGGCTTTGTGGAGCCAACCGACCGCAGGATAATACGCACAGGGAGACATGCAGTCCTCCAGATGATTTGCCCAAACTTCCAGTTGGTTGATCTTTTTGGTGGTTTTGTCTCTGTTTCCGCGGCAAAATAACGGGATGAAGGCCACTCTCGAACGATTACCTGAGCCAACTCGCGAAAGCTTTCGTCTCTTGACGATCTCCGCCCCAGTCTTCGACCATCCTTTTCACTTCCACCCCGAGTACGAACTGACCTGGATTGAAGCGGGGAAAGGGGAGCGATTCGTCGGAGACACAATTGGCAGCTTTGTTTCTGGCGACTGCGTACTGCTTGGGCCTAATTTGCCCCATTTGTTTTTGAGCGAAGCAGCTCTATC
>JAIXVG010000171.1 GCA_027483145.1 Planctomyces sp. | reverse complement strand
CGGCGTTGGTGACCAGGTTTGCAACCATCATTCCCCGGCCGAACTCGATGATTCCGAGCACGACCATGAAGAAAATGGGCAAAACCAGGGCCATTTCGACCATGGCGGCCCCGCTTCGCTTCTTGTTTTGCGATGGTTTGCGAATGAATTGGATCATCGTCGGGTTCTCGTTTTGACAAACAAACTAGTTGTCTCAGAAAGAATCAGCCCGATCGCAGTGCGAATTGAGGGCAGAAAAAGACTCTTTTCCAATCGAAACCTAGTTCGCAGAACGGCGACGTGCGCGAGATTAGCGGGAGATTATTAGTGAAACTTCGGTGTGGAATGCCCCGGTTGTGCCGAACGTAAGGCTGGTGAGGGGGCAAAACGGGGATAACCAAAGCCGGTTGCCGACCGAGCAAAGAAATGAGACCGTAGCTAAGGACCTATCCCAGTACCCGGTTGGGCCTGTTCGGAAACCCCGCTTTAACTGTGCAGCATCGTTGCATCAGAGGGTTCTCGGAAAAGCCTTAACGCAGAGTTGGTCATCCGACTGGTGGCCAGTTTTCCAGATCGTGGCCCCACAAGCTGGTCGGAGCAGAAAACGGAGGGGCTGCCCCCTCTTCTACGATCGAGCGGTCGTGGCGGAGCGCCCAGACAACCGACGGAAAGGCCAACTGCTGCCACGGAATGTTATTCCATCTCACCAGTTCAACTTCGAGGCTTTCGGCCCCTGCAGCGAAGGCTGGTTCGGCTAGCGTTCCTCGAAAAATCAACTGGACCTGGCTAGCCGAAGGAATGGAATAAACGGCGAGGAGCGATTCGATTTGGACATCAGCGCAGGCTTCTTCGGCTGCTTCTCGCTTGGCACCCTGCTCTGCGGTTTCTCCCAGCTCCATATAGCCAGCGGGAATGGTCCAGTAACCCAGGCGTGGCTCGATCGCGCGGCGGCATAGTAAAACCGCGTCCCCAAACCGCACAACCGTCCCCACGATGATCTTTGGGTTCTGATAGTCAACGAAGCCGCAACCGGTGCAGACACTGCGCGGCCGATCGTCGCCGGGTGGGATTCGCTGCTCGAAAGACCAATTGGGCATGGGGTGTCATCATTATAGGGCTATGGATGCATTCCGAGCAAATCGGACATGGCTGCCGCCGATTCCATTTGATTGGCGAAGGACCATGTCACGTGTTACTTGATCCCAAAACGCTTTCGACTAGCGGGCATTAGGGGCGATCAAACAAGACTTCGTGAACAGGCCGACGCGTCTGCTGCGGGACGACTGCTGGATAACCATACCAGATGAGGCCAACGAAGGTCTCATGTTGCGGGTCAATTCCCAGGCGAGGAAGAAACTCAGGATGGGAGGTGACGTCGCCAGTCGACCACTTCGTCCCTAATCCCTGTGCCGACATCACTAGCGAGAAGTTTTGAATGGCGCAGCAGACGGACGCATAATCTTCCTGAGTCTGGACAAAGCGCTCACGGCCGGTGACTTCAGCAGCCGGAACACGGCTCGTGACCACCAGCCAGCCTGGAACGCCGCGCCATTTATTGGCTTTGGCCGTAGCAGCCTCTGCCCCCTTTGTGGCTGTGAGGGTTTCGATCAGCAGGTTGATGATCGCCTGTTGGGACGTTGGCCCCAATGAATAAAACCGCCAAGGTTCTGTCTTGCGATGATTTGGTGCCCAAGTCGCCGCCTCAATCGCCCGCTGGACTGTGGCTGTGGGAACAGAATCGGGCTTGAACGCGCCAATCGTTCGCCGTTCGCGAATCACTTGTTCGATTAGCGCCCCCTGCTCTGCTGGTGATGAGGTCGTCATGGTGAGTTGGCTTCGGAAGAGTTGATGGTTGGAAGTTCAGGGTTGAGGAATCAGCGTTGCGGGCCGTTGCAGCCAGGCATGGGCATTCAAATTGGCCAAAATGGAGCTGTGGTGTCTGGAACCGGCCTTGGTGAATCAGGGAAGTCTACTTGGCCAACGTGCGGCGAAATGGTCCCAGTTCTTCGTCGTCGATCTGGAAGTTATTGAATCCCACCGTGTAGTAGGCTTCAAACCATTTCTTGATTGGACTGGTCTCCCCCTGATGGTGCTGAGGAGCACTGGTTTGCAGTTCACCATCGGGTGTTGCCCGGACCTCGCCATCGTCAATAACCAGGGTGCCCGATTTGAAGAGGTAACGGGGAAACTCAAACATCTGCTTCTTATCTGCAGCGGGCGAGTAGACCGTAATGTCGGCATCTGCCCCAGGTCCCAGGTGGCCTTTATGAGGCAGACCCAGAATGCGGGCGGGGGCAGCGCGGGTAATGATGGCGATTTCCGACAGCGTATACTCGCGGGTCAGGTCGGCGAGGACCGTCTTCTGCTTAACGGCCGGGGGCAAGCGGTCGAGCCATTCTCTTCGCAGTTGGTAATCCATTAACAAGGCAATGATCTGCGGATAAGACAGGAACGCTGCTCCATTGGGATGATCGGTGCTCATCGCCAGTCGCCACGGATCATTCACCAATAGATACCATTCCAAGCCAATGACAAATTGCAATGCGTGGACGAGCGACTTTTCCTGGTACTTGATCGGAACAATTCCGCAGCCTGTTTCTTGCTCGACATCACCACTGAACCACTTGCGGGAACCGGTTACCTTATGCAGGTAATGTCCCAACGGCCCATCGCCCGTCATCGAACAGGTCTCCCCGAACATTACCTGTCCAACATCGACGGTAATGTTGGGGTGCTGATTCACATACTCGGCAAGTTGGGGAACCATCGACCTCATTCCCGCCTGATCGGTTAATGCACCCCCATAGCTATGGAACTGAATATGGGTGAAGTGCCCCCGTTGGCCTTCGGTTGCCTTCATCGTTTCCAATGTGGTGGCCCAATTGCCCGGGAGCCCGAGGTTGTTGCAATGGATATGAGCGGGGTGAGGAAGCCGCAGAGTGTCTGCTGCCAGCGTCAATGCCGAGACGATTTTTCGCCCGGTGACGTTAAAACCATCAATCGGCTGATCAATATCAGTGACGTTCCCCCCCGACGCTTTCCATTGCTCGAGGCCTGCCGGGTTAACAACTTTCGCCCCCCAACCTTTCGACGCAGTCAGCAGCCAGCCCAGGAACGAAGTGAGTTGCTCCTGCTCCCCTCGGGCAATTCGTTCCATGGCGTACTGGTGGTTACCTACCAGGACCAGAAAGCCTTTATCGAGGATTGGAGTATCGTGAAACTCTTCAATCGCATGCCGCGCGAGAAGGGGTGGGATAGCCGCATCGATGGCGGTGGTGTAACCCAGTCCTGCGTACAAATAGCCCGTAGCAAAGGTACTGGGGAGGACTCCGCAGGTTCCCGAGCGGGTGTTTGCAGTTCTCTTCCAGACCGGCGAGCGTCGCCGCAACTCAGGAAGCATTTTGCGGGCCGTGTTCACCTTTGGCCCGGCGATATGGCAGTGCATATCGATTCCGCCCGGCATCACAACAAAGCCGCGCAGGTCAACTTCGGCGTCTGCTTTCACCCCTGCGTGAGGAGCAGAGACGATTTTGCCGTTCTCAATCCACAGGTCGGCCGTGACACCATCGACACCATGCTGCGGGTCGTAGATGGTTCCTCCTGATAAGCGAGCGAGCGTCATGCAGTTCTCGACATTCCTTGGTGGTTGCAGGCAGGTCAGCAGGACACTAGCGGCTCAGCAGATTGCCTAAGTTGCAGTACGGCGAAGCTCCAGATCAGTTCCCAGAGTGTAATGCTCCCCGGGAGAAGATTCGAACGTCTTGCGTGTTAAAGTTGTTGCGGCTCGGTTAAGCACTAATGAACGGCATGCTGGATGACCCGCCGAGCCGACGACGCGAGTCGTCGGGTTTTTTTGAGTCGCGCTGCTGGGCAAGCCAGCAGTGGCACCCGGCAACTGTTCAGTGCCGTTTGTGACTCTTCCAGGTACCGCCGTACTGATAGTGGGAGTTGCCTGGTTTGACCAACTCGAGGCATGCAGGGCAAACAAAAAGCCACTGGCCTCCTTGGTCGACTCTCACCCGATAGAGCACTTCACAAAAGGTCGTGCAGCGATCGCACGCCTTGATTCTAGTTCGCTTGATTGGCAATTCAACTTAGCCTTGGTCTTACGAAACCTGCCAATTAGCTCCCCTTCTGGTTCTGGGAGCGGAATCGCCCCACCTCAAACCCCCGTTTTGCGACGTGCTTGGTTTTGCGGCCGGCGGTTCTGGCTCGCCACAGTTTGAACGCCGCGCTGCTCAGTTCTCGCCGCATCAGGTGGATGACGTTTCCGGGGGTCAGCCCAAATTGCTGCTCGATGGCATCGAAACTAGTGCGATCCTCCCAAGCCATCTGAATGATCCGGTTCACATCTGCAGCCGGTAAGGTTTCCAGTTGAGTGCTTCGCATGTTGACGACACATTTAAAGGTCGGTTGGTTCTCTTCCGACACTCCGTATTCCTGTCGCCAGATTAACGGCTAGAATCTGTCGCGGAAGAAAAACCCAAGTAGCTCAATGGTTTCTGGGTCACATAGGGTGGGCATAACGGCACAAAGCTTCACCTCGACCGCTAGTACATTCCAATAACACCATGTGGTGGTCATGTCGTATCGCAGCCTGAAACGAATGCTGGGTGAAACCAGCCTCGAGCGCAAATGCCGCTTTTTGTTCGGCAGCGGGCTGCTATTGCTCATAACCGGCAGCTTTTACTTCTACGCCCGGCAAACGACTGACCTCGTCTACCGCCAAAACACCACAACCGCCCGGCTGTTGGTGGCCCCGGTTGTGCTGGAAAAGCATTGGAAGTGGTCCGAGGGAGATCGCGAAATCAGCCGCAAGCTGGTCGAAAGCATGGCCCTCGAACTGAAGCCTGACGAACTGAAGGAATATAGTTGGACGCTCCTCAAGTCTGATCTCACCGACCCGACCGCCCGGCCGCAAGATACCGAAGGGCATCTGGCCTTGCAGAAGATTCGTGCTGGCCAGGCTGAAGAAATTAAGGTCATTCGCGAACGAACCCGTCAGGAATACATTTATTACGGCGGAGTTTACGCCTCGAAGTCTTGTTTGGAATGTCACCGCCAGCGTAACGAAAATCCCCAGTTGGCTGAGGGGGATTTGATTGGCATGGTCAAGATTTCGTTCCCACTCGCCAAAACTCAACGGGCCTTGGCCTGGAACACAGCCATCCTGCTGGCGACTGCGATCGTCACCGCCTTCCTAGCGATGCTGGCTGCTTACAGTATTGTTCGATACGTCATCGTGAAGCCGGTTCTGCACTTGAAAGACGTGAGCGACAGCATTGCGCGGGGAACGCTCGATATGCGGGCCGACATTCGGACCGGTGACGAGTTTGAAGAACTCAGCCATGCGTTCAATCGTATGTTGCGGCACCTGGTGACGGTGCAGGAGGAACTGCAAACCGTTAACCACGACCTCGACGGTAAAGTAGACGAACTCGCCCAGGCGAACTTACGGCTGTACGAGCTGAATAACATCAAGAACGAGTTCCTGGCTACAATGAGCCATGAATTGCGAACCCCCCTCAATTCGATTCTGGGGTTCAGCGATGTACTCATTGGTTCGGTCAATCTCAACGAGAAGCAGAAGCGTTATGTAGGTAACATTCAGCTCAGTGGCAAGAATTTGCTGAACCTCATTAACGACGTCCTCGACCTTGCGAAAATTGAAAGCGGCAAGATGGAACTCCATCTCGTGGAGTTTTCCATTCATGACCTGATCGAGCGAATGGTGGCTTCGTTGATGCCCCTCGCCGAAAAGAAAAACATCGATGTCGGCTGGACAGTTGATCCTCGGATTCCCGTCTTGCGACAAGATGCTGGCAAGTTGCAGCAGATTCTGAATAACCTGTTATCGAACGCCATCAAGTTTACCCCGAATGGGGGGCGCATTCGGGTTCGGGCGGAACTGCGAGAAACACGCTCGATGGCCTTAACAGTTGAGGACACCGGCGTTGGGATTCCGCTGGAAGATCAAGAACGGGTTTTTTTTTTTTTTCTGCAGGGGAAAAGCTTCAGCGGTCAGCGAGATGCCCTCACTCGTGAATACGAAGGGACAGGGCTGGGGCTGTCGATCGTCAAGGAGCTTTCCAAGTTGTTAGGTGGCGGGGTCTCGTTGCAAAGCGAGTTTGGCAAAGGAAGCACATTCTGCATTCTGGTCCCCATTCGCCTGGAGGATGAGGCCACCGCCGAACAGCCGCGGCTGAGCAAACCAGAGCCTTTAAGGCTGGAATTGCCATCCACCGAGACACCTACCACCATCGCAAGCCAGCCCGAGCTGGGGAGTTCGGCCGTTACCTCGGGCAGCCGGTAGTTGCCTCGCCAACCTCCTCGCCGGTACTTCCGAAACTTGCCACTGCCAACGGTGTTTTATGCTTCGTGGGCCAATGTCGTTCGTGTTGCCAGACGTTCCAAATTTGGTATACAATCGAATAGATCGGAGCGCGGTCAACACATCCGACAGCGACTGTTCACCCAAAAAGCCAGCCTTGCCCCGACCGTTGTAATCTTGCCCAGACCAATTCAATCCAGACCAATGCAATAGAGTGCTGAAATGTGGAGACCTCCCATGAGATTCACCACCCTGACCTGCCTGCTACTCGCGATTGTTGTCGGCCTGTCTGGCACGGCCGAGGCCCAGTTTCGGTTTCGTCGGTTGCCACCGAGTCCTGCTGAAAAGCAGCGAGCCGCCCAGCAGAAACTGCTTCAGCAGCAGATGAAGGTGGCCCAGGAAGTGGCACGTCAGAAGGCAATTCAGCAAGCCCTCATTGATCAGCAGAAAGAAGAGATGCGTCGCAAAGCCCGAGCGGCTCGGCGAGAGAAAGAGCTGGAGTCGCGCGAAGCAGCCAAGGAACGGCGACTCGAAGAGAACGAAGCACGTGCTTCAAAAGAGCGTGATTCAGGAAAGGATGATGACGAAACCAGCTCGCCTACAGGCGTCTCTTCCGACAAAAGGCCCGGGTCAACAAAACCAACCGATGGCAAAAGTGAAGCAGCCGACGAACCAGACGCAAAGAAACCAGGCACGGAAGGAAAGTCCCTCAAACCCTGAGAACCTGTTTTCAAATGCCAGCCGAGCCGACGATGCCAATCGTCGGGTCCTTCGCTGCTTGTTAAGTACCAGATCATATAAACGAGCTTCCAGGCCAACGTACTGGACCCCATCGTATCGACCCCGATTGTTCGCGACGAGTAAGGATGAATACATGGCCCTGTATGAGATCGAAACCACCGCGCACATCATGATTGCGTGGACTGCATCTCTGGCAGAGGCCGAGGCCATGGCCCAAGAGCATTTCCCCGAAGAGGACGTCCTGCGAATCGCTCGCCGCCCCCGCGAAGCATGGGTGATCTCAAAGCGGCTCTTAGGCCTCGAAGGACCCACCGCCGGAGCAGAAACCGCACGGTTATGTCTGGCCAAAGCCGGCGGCGACAAAGTGAAAGCAATCGAGCTTTACATGGCCGAAACGAACGTCGACCAGCAGGAAGCCCAAAAAGCAATCGAAACCAACCTGTCGTTAGGCTGGTAGTGGCTATCGTTCGGTTGATCTCGGACGAGGAACGAAGCGAGTCGAAGTTGAGATAGCAAACGGTGCGATCAATCCGCAGCATCAACCATTAAGATTGGTGAAAACCGGCTGGCG
>JAIXVG010000129.1 GCA_027483145.1 Planctomyces sp. | reverse complement strand
GGTGGTCTCGGTGGTCGCGCCACCAACGAGAGCCGATACGTCGGCGACTTCGATTGTGGGGGTTGGGCCGCGCCCCGAAGTGTAGCTTGCCAGTTTGCTGAGTTCCTGATCCAAGAGGCCAATGTCGTTGCCGACCAACTCTATCAGTAGCTGGGCTGACTCGCGCGGAAGTTTGATTTGATAGGCCCGTGGCGCATGCTCTTGCAGGAACTTCAACAGCTCGGCCGGTTTTAGTTCGGTACATTCAACCACCAGACCGGAAGTGGCCAGTTGCTTAGCCAGCCGCGTTGTCTTTAGCCAGGTCTTGCACTCCAGCAGCAGAATTGAATTGGCCGCTGGCTTTTCGGCATACTTTTCGAGTTGCGATCGGTACTTCGTGACGAATTCGTCGGCCTCTTCGACCAGCACAAACCGTTTTCCTCCCCACATGGAGAGTGTCGACAGCTCATCATGAATCTCCGTCCAATCGGCTTCTTTGCCAGAGATTCGATGAGGATCGGGTTCCTCGTTGAGAAAGGCGGATGCCAGAAGTCGGGCAATCGCCTGCAGCTTGAAAAAGCGAACCGGTCCGCCCACCACGATAAAGGGGGCAGGCTCCACTTTGGACTGCTTCAGGAACTCGATCGCCAGCATGGCTGTATCTACCTTGCCCAAAACCGAGACATCGCATCTTTGCGTTTGAGAGTTGCGTTGTTCATTATTCGATTGATTGCTGAACGAGTTGGTAAAGTGTTGCCAGCCTACTGGAGTAACGATCTGAGAAGGTTACGCTAATGACTGAGTACGCGATGACTGTGCCGCAAGCTGAGATAGCTTCCACACTCAATTACAAGTACATCACGTTATTGAGTGTCACCAGCTCTGTTTTATCGCCCTGATGCTCCAGCAGGTTGATACAGCAGTTGTTCTGTCTCAGGCTGCGGGCGTTTCGTAGTTCAACTCCTAATAGCGTCGACAGATAGACCCGATTGACCAGGTTATGAGCGACAATCAAAACGGTTTGGCCAACATGACGGGCGTAAATCATTTCGAGGGCTGGCTTCACTCGCAGCAATACATCCTGGAACGATTCTCCCCCAGGGTGAGGAATCGTCGCGGGATCGGTAAAGACTCGCTCGTACTCAGTAGTGTCGGCTTGCTTGATCGTCTCCCAGTCTTTCCCTTCCCAACGCCCGACGCTGCATTCACGCAGTTCCGGGACAGTTGTTGGAGCGGGGCGAGTACTGCCCGCAGCGATTTCAGCAGTTTGCCGCGCGCGGACAAGGGGGCTGCAGTAGACCGCATCAACTTGAAACGGAGCGAGAAATGCCCCTAATGCCCGTGCCTGGGCTTCGCCATTGGGCGAAAGAGGACCATTCAGCTCAGACCCTTGCAAGATATAGGGCCGCAATTCGTTTGCAGCCGTGGCGCCGTGCCGAGCCAAGAGAATTCGTGTTACTCCTGGAGGTGGTGCTGTCGTAAGTTCCAATTCACTTTTCCAATGAGTTGTTATGGTTTCGAAGGTGAGGTGCCAGTGCCCCTCATCCCGAATGATTATTCACGCGGACTAATTGAAGGTGCTCCCCACGTTGGCCCTTCACCCTGCTGTGCAGTTTGCATGCGATCGTTGATTTGTGGATGCTACCCGCCAGCGCGGTCTTGAGCCAGCTTAGCCGCCAGCACAATCGCGGCCACCATCCCTTCCGGATTGGCGATTCCTTTGCCCGCGATGTCGAAGGCCGTTCCATGACTGGGGCTGGTGCGAACAATCGGCAGTCCCAGCGTTACGTTCACCGCCTGCTCGGCCCCGATCAACTTAAAGGCAATATGCCCCTGGTCATGGTACATGGCCACGATACCGTCGAATGTTCCACGAAAGGCGATTCGAAACAGGGCATCAGCCGGGATGGGGCCAAGAGCGTGGATCCCGTCATCAACGGCCCTTTTGATTGCCGGGGCAATAACTTGAATTTCTTCGCTGCCAAACAGCCCCTCTTCTCCTGCATGTGGGTTGAGGGCACACACCCCCACGCGCGGCTGGTTGACCCCGAGCGACTTCATAAAGTGGTGAACCAGTTCAATCGTTTGATGCACCTTGCTGACCGTCAACATTGCCGGGACCGACGCAATCGATGTATGCAGCGTGGTATGCGCGACCCCTAATCCAAAGGGACTCTGGACGTTATCGCCTGCAGGGAGGTAGAGCATCATCGCGTACTGCGATACACCGGCCACATCGGCCAAAATCTCGGTATGCCCCGGAAAGCGGCTGCCACCAGCTGCTAACGCCTTTTTGTGGAGCGGAGCGGTGCAGATCGCATCGATGGTTCCTGCCAACGCGGCCTTGGCAGCGGCTCGCAAGTAGCGCTCAGCCGCAGCCCCAGCGATGCCGTTCGGCTCACCGGGTTTCAGGCCACTCAGTTGCAAGTCGACAGCCGGATTCCAGACGAGCGCTTCGTTAGCGTCGATCGTTACTCGATTTCCCAACTGATCGAGGCTTGTTTCTCTTGGTTGAATCGGTACCCCATATCGCGTAATAGCGTCCTGAAGTACTTCAGCAGAACCAACCACAACCGGCTGGCAAACTTCCCGAATGGCCTTCACCGTCAGCGCTTTCGCGACAATCTCGGGACCTATCCCGCAGACATCCCCCAGTGTGATTCCGATCATCGGGAGTGGCATGGAGGTCACTTTACCTGAGCGGGAGGAAAGTTTTTTGAGGGGCGATCCATTCCCGGCAAATGGTGATGCAGTAGCCCAAATATGGCAAGGCCCTCGCACTAAACCGCCAGCCGATACGAGTTACATGGGGCAGTTGGCCGGCTAATTAGTCGGGAAGAACCTGGTTCCCTCACCGGAGATTGTAGAGATATTCAGGCACCAAATGCCATCAATCCATTATCTGCTGTGTCGAGACGCCGGCGGGGTGACATCCATTATTCGCCCGTCACCAAGTACTGCACACCGGACAAGGGGACGTC
>JAIXVG010000247.1 GCA_027483145.1 Planctomyces sp. | reverse complement strand
GGAGTGAGTCTGCACCGTCAATACAACTTGACGAATGCAAAATAGTAGAAGATGAGACCTGTAATGGCGGTCATTGTCACATCCAACGTCGATAACCACCCTAGCGTTTTGTGAACGGTCGAGTGCTTGCCGGGAACAGGAGGCGACGGAAACGACTTGAGGGCCAGTCCGATCGTTGCGGCCCACATCAGCGGGGTGCTAATCGCAAAGATCAGGTGGAACCGTAGCCAGCCTCGCACCACGCCAAGTTGCTCTTCGCTCAGCGGCACTTCGCGCTTCGCGACGACATTTTGCCAGCCTTTTTGGACGAAATGGAGATCGACCTCAAAGGCCGACACGGCAACCAGAAGGACAATTCCCAGCGTCAATTGCAGTCGTTTGTGAACCAGAAATAGTCGGCCGAACTTGACTGTCCACAAGCTGAACAGGAGTGCTGGTACGATCAATACCAGCGACACGACAACGAAGTCCAGCATGAACGACGTACGATAACCCAGGAATCCATCCTGCATTGGCCCATCCCATCCTGTTGGTGAAGCAATTCTCTGACAATAGCAATCTCGGTTTGGCTATTTGTTCGGGTCAATTTCGCGTGCACGGAATGGGAATTTGGCAATCGGCTTTAGCGCGACAGGCGTATTGATCGGGGCACGTGAAATCTTGAACGGGAAGCTATAGGCAAGAACGACGCCCGAATTCAGCTCAGCCACATAGAATAGCCCGGAAGCGACCTGCAGGCCCCCCTTGTTGGGGATGTAACCTTGCCCTGGAATAATCGCGAATTTTGGTTTCACTGAGGGATCAATATCGAAGTCGACCGCGACGTTAGCCACATAGAAGTTGGTGAACGCAGCCGTTTGCGGATTCATTAATCCACCAGTCAGCCTGCCGGTCAAAAAGTCGAGCACGAAGACGGCATCCGGCTGTTCGTTCCCAGTCGGAACCGTAGTGATCGCAAACTGGGCATCGCGATCGGTCGCAACCGCCTGGACTGTTTTTTGAGGCCACAATTGGGCGACCATCAAACCACCAATCAGACCAATTGTCAGCCACAACCCAGAAGCAAGAGCGCGTGAGACCATGGTGAATCCTTCCTCTGTTTCCTTTAAAGCCTAGCCGAAACGCGGTTTTACCCGTTTGAAGTGCCGTCGACTTTGCACCAAGTCTACTGAATCAGAAAGGTTTCGGATTGGCCTTTCCGAAATTTACCCCTTGCCGCAAAACCAGAACAGATCAGGCTGCTCGAAACCGACGACATAACACGTTGACGCTACGGGATACGGTGTTTTCCCGCAATCTGCCGTGGGTCAAACGCGGGGCTTTCGCCTTTTTCACGCTTGGTACGATCAACTTCGGGTGGCGGGGGCGCCCCGCAACGCGGAAGCCCCCGATAAACAGGGTTTCTAACTCGGGGGCTTCTAAAACAGCGCCCCAACCATCCCCACATTTTGAACAAAGCGTTTGCCGTCGAGCAAACGGGTTTCCCGATTCAGACCGTTGACTTAGTGGACGCATTGAGGCATTGCCGGATGCAGCGAGAAGTCTGTTGCAGAGGCTTTGCGTTAGCGCTGAACCGGGGCGGAGTCGGGTATCCGTTGAAGCTGAGCTCCCGGGTAGTACCGTTTCAGAATTGTTGTAGCATCGCTGCCAGCAAGAGCCATCCCACGAGCACCCCATTGGCAAAGCCCCACTCCGTGGCCATGCCCTCGTCCGTGGGCCACAATCTGACCGCTTGCTTCCAGGCTAAGTTCGTACCGGCTTCCCGGTAATCGGCTTGTTCCCAACTGAGTGCGTAGGGTTTGGCTGTCGACAAGGAGTTGCAGTTCGCCATCCGTCAACTCGACTTCCGGCATTCGCCCAGTCTCCAGCCCACCACTTATCACCACTCGTGATAGCCGCTGAAATCTTCTTCCCGATCCCTGCAACTTGACGGAACCAGTCGTCCGGGGAGTTGCTTGATTCTGAAATCCCCGCACTAAACCATTGGCCGCCTTGACCATTTCCGATTCTGGTATTCGTGTTTGCCAGCGATATCGCTGTGCTTCCTTGCAATCGGTGCACACGACCGATTGGTGGACCACGCTCGCTCCGTCGAAGACTCCGATGCCGGAAACCGTACACCCACCACAGACGGCCGAATAGTAGGCCGTAAAGACCCCTTGATTGTCGGTCAGCACTAGCGATTTCGTGGCTGCACAAGCTTCAACACTTGAAGGGGATTCCCCTCGTAAACGACGCCCATCGTTGTGGGTGTATTCACGCCCTAAATACTTTTGACTTCGCTCAGAAGCAAATAAATCAAAGCTAGCCTCTGGCGGAGCCGACAACTGCTGCGCCACTGCATACGTTCTCGCGATGATTGCTTGGGCCTCCCGAGCAGCACGCGGAAAAGCAGCTGGCATCTCTGAATCGACCACACTCGCGAGATAGGCTTCGCGGTCCACTTGATTAACGACTTGCAGCTTCCCTTGCGGCAGTACCCCAACTAGCAGCCCGCCCCGGTACCGGGTGCCGTTCACTTCGATACCCCAGTTGTCTTGTGACGTGAT
>JAIXVG010000316.1 GCA_027483145.1 Planctomyces sp. | reverse complement strand
GTTGGCAACAGCCACGCTGTTTCTGCGGCCTGCCGAACTGTTTGAGCCGTTAGCCGAGATGCAGATCTATGAAGGCTTGATGCTGGGCTGTCTGGCCTTTTCGTTTAACGATATGCAGCACCACTTTTCAAAGCGGATGTTGTGCTGGCAGCCGGTCACGCTATGCGTGGTAGGGGTGCTGCTGGGAATTGTGATGTCTCATTTGACTCACCTGTACATCGGGGGGATCTCGGATGGGGTGCAGTTCTTTGCGAAGACGCTCTTGTACTATGGGCTGTTGCTGACGGTCGTCAATTCGCAAAGTCGCGTGCGGGCGTTTATGGGAACGGTTGCGGTTTGCGGGATCACGATGGTCTCGCTTTGCATGCTCGACTTCTGGGAAATTCAAGACTTTAAGTTCATCGAACAGCTCTCCGACTTTGATAAGGTTGACGACGAAGGGGAAGTGCTGACTGTTTTGCGCATGCGTGGAACGGGGATCTTCCAAGACCCGAATGACCTGGCGATGGTGATTGTCGCGACGGGGATACTGGGGTTGTACTTTCTGCTGGACCGCAGCAATGGTCCACTGCGATGGTTGTGGACGATTCCACTGGCGATGCTCGCGGGGGCAATTATTTGCACGGGCTCGCGCGGGGGGCTTCTGGCTGGGGCGACCGGGGTCTTCGTGCTGGTCCTGTTTCAATGTGGTCGCAAGACAGCGATTACGTTGGGGGTGCTGGCGGCGTGTGCGTTGCCCTTTGTAGGTGGACGTCAGACAGAACTTGACTTCGAAGAAGGGACGGGGGCTGAGCGAATTGAGCTATGGCGCGACGGTTTTGATGAGATTAAGTCGCCAGACATTGTATTTGGCATCGGGCAAGGCTTCTTTGCAGATGCAGTCGGTCTGGTAGCCCATAACTCGTTTGTGCATGCGTATGTTGAACTGGGTCTGTTTGGTGGAACGATGTTCTTCGGAGCATTCTTCTTTGCAGGGCTGCAGCTGTTGCGGATGGGGTTCAAAGAGTACTCGACCTTATCGCCCGCACTATTAAAGATTCGTCCATACCTCGCCGCGGTGCTGACTGGGTGGGTGGTGTCGATGTTCTCGCTATCGCGATGTTATGTGGTGCCGACCTATTTGATTCTGGGAATGATGGCAGCCTACTTGAATTTGGTGGGGCTGCATACTGCGCCGCCTGAACCGCTATTGATCTGGAACAGATGGCAGATCATTCGGTTGACGGCAGCAAGTGCAACGACGTTTGTGGGGCTATATGCGTTTACGGTGATTTTTGCGTAGTGGTTTGTCAGGCTTAAGGATTGGGGTTGGGTGCTGTTGGTTCTACCACCGTAATCTCATCTGGACAATCAGTTTACATCGCACTGGCGAAGCCAGTGGCACACAAAGAGTTAACTTGGACAGTGCACTAGTGAAGCCAAGAAGCCTGTAATGACATCGGAGAAGAGACCGTGACGACGCTGGAAGCGATGCGCCAACCGCTTGTGCTGCCCTTGGCAGCGGTAGCAGCACCGCGCGGAAGGTATGGTTTGGAAGTGGAAGTGATTCCCGGTTCGGAGCTGGGACACATCCTGCCGCAATGGCGTCAGTTAGAAGCGGAGTTTGCCCCGCCAACACTTGCGGCGACTTCAGCCTGGACCGAAACGTGGTGGAGTTCCTACGGCGATGTGGTGAATTGCTCGCTGTTTACTGCGTCGCGCCATGGTCGGCTGATTGGCGTGGCGCTGTTGGCAGAATCGCGATCGCAGAAGGTTGGGCCATTCCGGATTAAGACCTGTCATGTTGGTACAGGTGGTGAGCCGGACCGAGAAAGCGCCGTGGTGGAGTTCAATTCGCTCTTCGTGCGAAAAGAGGATCGGGTCGAGTTTTTGCTGGCGCTATGGAAGTATGTGCAGGGGAAACGATCGTGGTCAGAGTTTCGGCTGGACGGGTTTCAAAGACAGGAGATTCAAGAGCTACTGGAGGTTGACTCTCGGTTTGAGATCTCTGCGAAGCGAACCAACTATATGGACCTCGCAGAGATCGCTGCTTCCGGGGGAGATATTTTCTCGCGGCTGAGCTCACAAACACGCCGCGGTGTGCGGCGCAGTTTGAGAATTTATGCTAACGCTCAGATCGAATGGTCGGAGACGATTTCAGAGGCTGAATCGATCTTTGCCGATTTGGTGCTGCTGCATCAAGAGCGTTGGAATCTGGTGGGTGAGCCGGGAGTTTATGCGAGCCGGCGGTTCTGCACGTTTCACAAGGAGCTGCTGCGGCGACTAGTCCCGCTTGGGCGAATGGCGTTTATGCGAGTGAAGTGCAATGACGAAGTGGTGGGCTGTTCGCAGTTCCTGATCGATCACAATGGAGCCTACTTGTACCAGTGTGGGCATGCTCCTTACTCGGTGAAGAACAGCCCCGGGCTACTGACCGATTATCTGGGGATTCTGGAATGCCAGCGGCGGGGCTATCACAAGTATGACTTCATGGCGGGTGACAGCTATCACAAACAGCGGCTGTCGAGCCATTCAGGTGAATTAGTGTGGGGAACGTTCAAGCGACCTGGCTGGCAGCATCGACTGGTTTCGCTAGGGCGATCGGTGAAACAGCGGCTTGGACTGGGAAGGCCGGCGGTGGTAGCAGCGGGAAGTGGGAATGGTGAGCAGGAGGCTAGTCAAGTGAATGATGGTGAGAGGGAGTAGTTGTTGGCCGCGACAAGTGTGAGTTGGTTCCTCTGCCAGCTACTACAACTTGAACTATGGAAGAAATGGGAAAGTTGGAAAGAACCCGACGACTGGCGTCGTCGGCTCGGTAAGTCGTTAGGGGCATGGCACTTGATTGATTTGGCAACGTTGGTTTTCTGCCTGAGACCAAAGCGACGTGTTGAGTGACTTACTAATCGAAAACAGAAGATCGTAGCCTGAGCGGTACGCCGCTGGGAGAATGGACCTGATTCAATGACAATGCTGTTAGATACTCCGAACCAGGCGGCCAATCGGCGGTCGAATGGATTTCGTGCTGCTGCTGCGGGACGGATGCTGAAGATCTGTCATGTCAGCTTGACGCTGAAGACAGGTGGGCTTGAGAGGCTGTTAGCTGACTTTGCCAGGCTGCACGATCGCAGTCGAGTGAGTATGGACTTTGTGGCGATCAACGAAGTGGGACGGTTTGGCGATGAAATTCGTCAGGCAGGGGCGACCGTCCATCAGTTGAAACCAGCGGGCAAACTGGGACAGATCAAGCAGTTAGCCAAGCTATTTCGGGCGGGGCGATATGACGTTGTTCACGCTCACAACACTTACCCCCATATCTATGCCAGTTTGGCGGCCCGATGGGCGAGAGTCCCGGTGGTCGTTAGTACGCGACATGGTCAGCGATTGGGGCATGACTGGAAAGCCCATTTGAAGTATCGGCTGGCGACTCTGGCAGTTGATCGAGTGATTGCGGTTTCGAATGACGCGGCACAGTTGTCGATCGAAGACGATGGGTTGTCGGCCTATAAAGTTGAAGCGATTTGGAACGGGATCGACCTGGAACAGTTTCCGTATCGTGGACCAGCGGCTGAACCAACTGCGATTTCGGTCGCCAGACTATCGGCCGAGAAAGACTTTCCGACGCTGCTTAGGGCTGCACAGAAAGTGAAGGCTGCGGTGCCAGACTTTAAGCTGCTGCTGGTTGGGGATGGGCCAGAGCGAGGTCACCTTGAGCAACTGGCCAACGAGCTGGAATTGGGAAGTTGTGTTCAGTTTTTAGGTGAGCGAAAAGACGTTCCCGAGTTATTGGAACAAGCAGGGTTCTTTGTTTCGTCTTCGCTGAGCGAGGGGATCTCCTTGACTCTACTGGAAGCGATGGCCAGCGGGCTACCGGTGGTGGCGACTGCGGTGGGGGGGAATCCGGAAGTGGTGACAGCCCGCGAGACAGGGTTCCTGGCAACGGCTGGTGATGTCAACTCGATTGCGAACAACATGATTGACATGTGCCGGTCGAAGGAGCGCTGGGTCGAATTGGGCAAGGCAGGTCGCGAGCGAGTGTCCAAGCATTTCGAGATTCGGCGAATGATTGCGGACTATGAAGACTTGTATTTTGAGCTTCTGAAGGCGAAGCAACGATAGCCGTTAGCTGAGCCGGTGCGAACTGCCCGATTTCATCAAGACGATAGTCACACCAAGACACTGGTTACACGAAGGCATTGGCGGAGCCAGTGGCACACAGCATAAGGATTCGATTGGTGCGAACTACAACACTGGTGCGTTGTCCCAGTTAAGAATCCGGGTTGGGGCTAAAGAGATACGTCATGGTCTATGGTCGGCTGTATCGACATTTGCTGTTACCTCTGTTTGATGGTGTCATCAAGCGGCGGAGTACGATGCGACATTGGCGCAATGCCGAGAGTAGCCAGTGGTGGACGCGAGAGCGTTTGGAATCGCTGCAGCTTGATGCGCTGCGTAACCTGTTGACTCACGCAGCAAACAGCTGCCCATACTACGCTGACCTGTTTGCGAGCAGGGGCCTGAAGCCAGAGCAGATTGCGACGCTGGATGACTTTGTTAAGTGGCCGCTGCTTGATAAGGGGATCATTCGGCAACATCGGATGGCGATGCGCACGACCGTCGACCTGCCGCTGATGACAAAAGCGACTGGTGGGTCGAGTGGTGAGCCGTTGCAGTTTGATTTGGATCATGGAAGCAATGACCGCCGGACCGCCATGATGTATCGGGGTTATGGCTGGGCGGGTGGGGCACCTGGTTCGAAGCAGCTATTCATCTGGGGGACGGCTGTCGGCAAGGTTTCGACCTGGAAGCGGCTAAAGACCCGACTGCATCACGACTTCGATCGTCACAAAATTATCAGTTGCTTTGAGTTCACACCGGAAAAGATGGCTCAGCATGTGGCGAAGCTGAACGCCTATCGGCCGGAAGTGATTGTGGCCTATACCAATCCGGTCTACGAATTTGCCCGCTATATCGAAGCAACGGGTCAGAGCGTCTGGAGACCGCAGTCGATCATCGTGGGGGCTGAGAAGCTGCACGATTTTCAGCGGACGCTGATTGAGCGAGTCTTTAAGGCACCGGTTTTTGAAACATACGGTTCGCGCGAGTTTATGCTGATTGGGGCGGAATGCCAGCACCATACGGGGCTGCACCTCAGCCTGGAGAACTTGCTGGTCGAAGTGCTTGACGAGAATGGGCGGCCCACGCCTCATGGTGAAGAAGGAAACGTCGTCATCACCGATTTGTTCAACTACGGCATGCCGTTCGTCAGATATGTGAATGGCGATCGAGCGGTGGCTGGGTTTGAGATGTGCCCTTGTGGCCGGGGCTTACCGCTGCTGAAGAAAGTGGTAGGGCGGCAGCTTGATACGCTGCAAACACCTGATGGGCGGCGTGTTCCGGGCGAGTTTTTTCCGCACTTGATTAAGGACTTTCCGGCAATTCGGCGGTTTCAAGTGGTGCAGGCTGATCTGGGGACAATTGTCCTGAAGGTGGTTGTGAATGGTGAGCTGTTACGAGCTGATCAGGAGCGGCTACTGGAGACTATTCGCCAATGCACGGGTGAGAAGGTTCGACTCGATTTGCAGCTTGTCGATGACATTCCATTGACAAAGGCGGGGAAATTGAAGGTCGTTGTGAGTGCGATGTAACGCGATGGCCTTGCGAGCGATGGCCGCTGTTTGCAGTAAGCGGATTGTACAGAAAGCGTACGCGAATGTTGTTGACGGTTGCTTCCAATAAAACACCAGCTGCCGGTATGACTTCTACTTTGGGTGAGCCATTAACCCTGCGGGATGGGGTCTACGTAGAACGCTGGGATGCACTGGCAGGGACCGAGCGCGCCTATTGGATCGATGAATGGGAACGACTGTTTTATCTCGACCCGGAAGCGAAGGGATTTCAACATCCTCGGTATGTGAAATCAGAAGTTCAGGGGCTACCGCAGCAGTTGCCAACGCTGCTGATTGCGGAGTTTGAACAGAACGATCTGCAGCAGTTAGCAATTTTGTTGCCAAAGGTAGTGACAACAAACAAGCTGACGGGGCTGAAGCTGGGCTGGAGAGTGGCGGGGTATCGACTGGCGGGCAATCGAGTGCTGACGCGGTCGCCGAGTCGGGCCATTTCACCGGCGTTACTGGCTGAAATCAAGCAACAGGTTGAGCGACACGGAGGAAGTTTCCTCTTGCTGGAAGATCTCGATCGACGCGATCCGCTGCATGCTGGACTTAAGTTGACTGCTAAGGACAAAGCAGTCCGGTTGACGACTCATGTGATCTGCCCGACTGGGTTTCAACCTCGACAGCGAATTGTGTTGCCTGCAATCCCGACTGAGTACTGGTCGAAGTTCAGCAGCAAGACGCGAAGCACGTTTCGCAGAAAGTTGAAGAAGTTTGGCGAGAATCGATTAGAGCGAATTACTCGTCGAGAAGAGTTGCCAGCGTTCCTGGAAGCGGCTCATCAGATTTCAAAACAGACATGGCAGACGCGGCAGTTTGGACTGCGGGTCCGGAATGATCAGCGCGAGTTAGCAGAACTGGGTGCACTGGCTGACTTGGGTTTCCTTAGGTGTTACTTGTGGCGAGTGGATGGCTTGCCAGCTGCGTTCTTGATCGGCAACCAGGCACAGGGGACGTATCACTACGAAGAAGTGGGGTACATGACTCATCTGGCGAAGTTTTCGCCGGGGCAGATGCTGCTGCTGCAAGTGCTGGATGACCTGCTGGCGCATGATACGCCGTTGCGATTCGATTTTGGTGGGGGAGATGCAGAGTACAAGCAGTTGTTTGCGAACGATACGAGTGAAAGTGGGACGGTCTGGTGGATTTGCCCATCGCTGAAAGGTCGGGCCACGTTTGGGTTTATTGGTGCGTGTGGATTTGCCAAGCGGGCAGTTCGATCGCTGGTACGGTCGGCTGGGTTAGCAACGAAGGTTCGGCAGTGGATTCGGTACGGCGTGAAGCGGACTAATACCGGTTCGCCGGTCGAAGTGCCAGCGCAGAACGGAGCGGGGGAAGAACAGGCTTGACGCTGTCGGTTATCGCCACGCCAGGGCTGCTGTTTCAAACGGAACCGGTGTTTTGGTTCAACGCAGAGTCTATCCTCTTTCGGGTCAGGCTCCGTTAGAATCAAAGAGCGTTCGCTGGCCGAGCCAGTTGTTTGGACGTGCCGAGCTGAGCAATGGATTGTTCGAAGTGAATATTCCGACATGCGGCTGTCTGGTACGCGGTTCCCGAAAGTGATTTCGTCAGGGACGAATTACGATGCTCAATGTGAGCGTGTTCTGTTTTTTGGCAAGCTACGCGGTGGCGCTGGTGTTAGAACTGGTGCGGCAGCGGATGGATTCGCCCGCCAGCCGAGTCGGGATGCTGGCCTTTGCAGCGGCCGGGCTGGTGGCTCACACGATGTACTTGCTCTTGCGGGCATCGCAAACCCATTTGCCCCCTCTGTTGAGTTCGGCCCATGACTGGCTGCTGGTGCTGGCGTGGCTGATTGTGGTGATTTACTTTGGTCTATCGATACGGCAGCGCGGCCTGGCAATGGGGATTGTTGTCTTGCCTGCTGTGCTGGCGATCGTAGCCTCGTCCTATTTTGTGACGATGGCACCCAGTCAATTAATGATTGACTTCAGGGGGGTAGCCATGTTGCATGCCAGTTCGCTGGTGTTTGGAATTGGGGCCATTGTTTTCGGATTGGCATTTAGCCTGCTCTTTTTATGGCAGCATTGGCGACTGAAACGGGGTGCTCTGTCGTCGCCGGGTAATGGGCTTCCAAGTCTTGAGGCGCTGGCCCGGATGAATCGCTGGTCGATGCTGGTTGCAGTTCCGCTCATTTCGATTGGAATGTTGACCGGGATTGGGCTGGCGCTGGGTAGCGCGGAACAGCCACGATCGATGACGTGGAGTGACCCGGTGGTGCTGGGGGGCTTGGTTTCGTGGGGGCTGATGTGCTTCCTGCTGATTCGGCTGATGAGCCAGCATCGGTCGATGGGCCGGGATGTGGCCTGGCTGACGATTGCGTCGTGCAGCTTTCTGCTGGTGACCATTGTAGGTCTGCAGATGATTACGGCTGCGATGGGCTCGAAGACGGTGCATGGACTTGCTAAACCGATTGCCAGTCAACCCGCCCGCGAAACGGGGGGTGCTCAGTGAGCCTCTTGGTTGTGTCGTGTAATCATCACACCTCTCAACTGAGTGTGAGAGAGCGGCTGGCGTTTTCATCGCCCGAATCGCTGGAGCGAGCGTATCTGCAGTTAAGACAGCGGTTTGATGGCTGCGAGTTCGTGATTTTGTCGACGTGCAATCGAGTCGAACTGTACGCCGGCTGGGACGATAGCGTTCAAACCGAGTTAGCGACTCGTCCATCGCTGCGGCCTCTTGCGCAGTTTCTGGCCGAGTTTCATGCGGTCCCCCTTGATGAGTTTGTGGGCGAACTGGAAGAACGGACCGATGAGGGTGTAGTGCTTCATTTGTTTGAAGTCGTTTCAAGCTTACACAGCAT
Organism: Planctomyces sp.; assembly: GCA_027483145.1. GTDB lineage: Bacteria > Planctomycetota > Planctomycetia > Planctomycetales > Planctomycetaceae > JAIXVG01. The sequence goes on along the minus strand of JAIXVG010000316.1, from coordinate 9,325 downwards.
GGTGTTGGGCGAGCCGCAGATTGTGACCCAGGTGAAAGAGGCCTATCGCGCGGCCGAGCTGCAGCAGTCGTGCGGCCCCTTGACTCATGGGCTGTTTCAAGCTGCGATCAGGGCATCGAGTCGAGTACGGACAGAAACGCGTTTGGCAGAGGGGCGGGTTTCGATTGCCAGCGTGGCAGTGGGTGAGTTTGGGATGAGTATTTTTGACAGCTTCGAAGACAAGCAGGTGCTGGTGATCGGGGCTGGCGAAATGGCAGAAGAAACGCTGCGTTATTTGCAGGATGCCGGGGCCAAAAAGCTGGTGGTTGTTAACCGCAACTTTGAACGGGCGGAGCGTTTGGCGAGTGATTGGAATGGCCAGGCGTTTGACTGGAGTACGCTGGAGACTCACCTGGGACAAGCCGATGTGGTGGTAAGCACCACCGGGTCGAGTGAGCCGATTGTGACGCGTGAGCGATTCCAGAAGGCGACGAAGCTGCGGCCGGCAGGACGGACGATGTTCATCCTTGACCTTGCTGCACCGCGTGATTTTGAGGCTGCGGTCGGGCAAGAGCGGGATGTTTTTTTGTATGACATTGATAGTTTGCGTCAAACATGCGAGCGCAATCGCAAAGCTCGTCATCGCGAGATTGAGACGGCCCGGGAGATTGTGCGAGACGAAGCGAATCGGTTTCTGGTTGATTTGAAGCGGCGCGGGTTGGGTGGCGTGGTGACCCGGTTGCGTGAAGACTGGCATACCGTGAGCCAGCAGGAGATGAATCGGCTGTTTGCCAAGCTGAGCCACCTCGAAGAACGAGACCGGCTGTTGATTGAACAGACGATCGAACGGATTGTGAACAAGTTGTTACATCCGCCACTGGAAGTGCTGAAGGACGAAGTGGCCAGTGGGACACACAATGGACTTTTGGATGCACTCAAGCGATTGTTTCGCATTGCTGACTAGCGGCGAGTGCGTTGCTACCAATGAGGTGATGGGATAGCGGCTATGGCCAATGACGTCACGTTCTGGGGCCACCCGATACATAACGCGAGTGTATCGCGTCACTTGGTTTACACTTCTACTCGTCGTTCCATACAGAATAGCTACTTCGCCTTGGGCAATGTGGTGGGAAGGTCGAGTTGCTTCGTGGGGACTTCGGGTTTGGCGTGGAAGCTGTTGTAGGGCTTGGGGATATTGAGCGGGTCGCCCAGATTATTGCGTTCGTGTGAACGATCGAGTTCGCTGGACCAGACCTTCTCGTCTCCGTTGTAGACATTCAGTTCCCAATAGTGGAACGGGGCGAACGCATATCGATAACCCGCTTGAGGGTCGGCTGTAGTTTCGATCAACAGCAGGACTTCGGGATCGGTGGCGACGGTGAATGAGAAGATAGCTCCATCGACTACTCCTGCTGTCGGAGAGGAGTATTCGTAGAGGGGCCGGGGGGTTAGGCGGAGTTCGGTTTTTTCGCCAGTGGGGGAAACGAGTTCGGCCCGAAATGGCCGGGCTAATTGACGCATTTGCAGCAATCGGCCGGTGTGGTTTGCTGCGGGAGCGGGTGACTTGGGGAACTGCTTCCATTCGATCCCTGCGGTCTTTGGCGACCAGGCGAGCCGCTCACCAAATTTGGCAACCATGGGTTTCGTCGAGAGAGATAGCATTTCATGCTTGAAGTAGGTGTTGTCGTTGAACACGTAGGTGAAGAGTGAACCAATGACTTGTGGCCGCCCATCCTGTTGCCAGATGTAGACCGCGCCGCGTTCTTGCTGTCTGACGGGATTCGTCCAGTCGAGAAGCGATTTCTCGTTGAGTTTCAGGAGAGGGCCGGTGCTTGAATCGAGATGAATCTGGTAGTCACGGGCGTCTTCGATGAAGGGGCTGGCTACTTCAGCCTCTTCGGCAGATAGTGTTTTCACGGCGACGAGCGCGAGGAGGAGAGGCAGGCAAACAAGTGAAGACAGGGTTAGGCGCTTCATGACAGTCAATCTGGAAAAGTGGTATTTGGGGAAGCCTGTGTGTCGGGCCTTTTGTTTATGTGAGCATGAAGAATGGTGCCAGGGCGAAGACTGATAGAGTAAGCCGCGTTCTTCATATAGATGCAGTGGCGTTCGATGTTAGCGGAAGTCACCGCCGTTGATGAGGCGATAGGTTCCATCACTGCTTTGTCGCCAGCCGGGGCCTAGATCGGCCTTGAGGGACTGCCAGACTTCTTCCTGCTTGAACTGAACGTAAAGGTCTGAGATTGAAAGCCGAATGGGACAATACCGCCACTCTGTTTTCGAGGGGGTCTGATGTGCTTCCAGCATGAGGATGATTTCCGGGTCGGTTCCGACATCGCTTAAGAGGGCGAAGAGTGCACCATCGACTAGCCCCTCTTCGGGTGCTTCGTAGCGATACATTGGCTTGGGAATGAGTCTGAGTTGCCAACGCTCGCCAAAGATATCGATCGAATGGGCGGTGAAATCGCGAGTGAGTGCCCTAAGTTGTAATGTTCTTTTGGGGAGGGTATCGGCGACTGGAGGAGTGCCGGGAATGGGCTTCAATACGATCCCGCCTGTCATCGACCATGTTTCTGATGAGTCGGCCAAGGCGGTGACGAGGGGCTTTGCGACCAGTGTATGGCATTCGTGCATACACTTGAGCGAGCCATCTTCCGTATGAGAGAAAACACCTCCCGCAGCGACCGGCCGCTGCTTTTGCGTCCATAGAAACAGGCAGCCTTCCTGGCGGCCGGCGGTTGACTCGTTGGTCCAGCGGAAGACAGGTTCGGCTTTGAAATCGGCCTTCACCGACTTGGCTGCATCGCACCAGATTGTCCAGCGTTTGGCCTGAGCGATGAAGGAGGCATCAGGGACGATTCCAGGGGAAGCTTCGTTGGGGGTGCTGGAAGCTGGTTCATCGGCTGCTGCAAGCATCTGACCAGTTGATAAAACCAAAGAGGCTGTCACTAGCAAGATTCGAAACAAGGTCCAAACCTTTTGCGGGGTGCGTAAATGTTGAAATGCTAAATTGGAAACCATGAAGCGATCTCAAAAGGGTTTGCCCACGGGGGTATGCAAAGCACGGGGCATACAATAAGGACCTATCCGAATACCCTCTGATGCATCCGGCTCTTGTTTGAAATTGCAGCGTTTTCGAACAGGCACAACCGGGTGTTCGGAAAGGCCCTAAGTGAGAACTCGAACGATTACGTCAGGCCGATGGTCCGGCGATAGATCCAGTCGGCAGTCAATAATACTAATAGCCACGACCAAAGCCACCAGTCGCTCCAGATTGGAGTTTGTTTGACGTCGGCTGGGCCTTCGGTAATGGGGACATTCTCCATCACGCGTGCGAGTTGCTCGGCTGATTGAATCACCTGCCCTCCGGCACTGGTCGCGATTGTTTCCAGCAACGCGTGATTCGGGAACGGGTTCTGCTGTTCGAAGGGGTCGTGCAAGATCTGAATATCGATCGACGTACTATCGATCTGAGTTGCCCCCTGCATCGCCGTTAGTTCGAGACGCAAAGATTGACTGGCAGAACCGACCGAGAGGGCATCGGCAATGGGAAGATCGATTGAGAAGCCTGGCTTTTCGGCCGTACGGTCGTTGCGAGGAAGTTCGAACTCTTCTCCCCATAACACTTGCGGACTGGTTTCGCCGGAAGTTCGAGGCAAACTGTCGGGCCAGACAATCGGTGACTCAAGCGTGTCGAGATCATTCAACGACAACTGAGGCTCGATGATGCTGCTGATCTGGTAAGAGCCGGTCTGATTGGTGGCTTCGTCGAAGGCAGCAGCGGTCAGACGAATGGTTTCACCGGGTCGATAGAACTTCTTGTCGGCAGAAACAATCAGACGACGACGGCCGATCGACGAATTTTCAGTCAGCCAATAAACTGTGTTTCGCCAGAACTTGCCGGAGTAGCGAAGCTCTCCTTCGTTCCAGTTCGCCAGAAAGTCGTTTGCCCAGGGAGCGGTGATTGGGACGGCCAAGGCCATGGTTCGACCACGCCCGTAACGGCCTGCTACGAAGGCAGGTTGATTGGGAACGGCCTTGTCGAGCCGGGCACCTTCCTCGGGATTGAGAGCAGGCTTGGACACCGGGGTGTTGGTTCGACGACCACCAAACAGGCTGCGGCTAAATGCTTCGAAAGCAGTTTCGGGCTGTTCTTCAATGATGATCGGTACCCCTTGCTCGAACGCTGGGACGGCAGGAGGAGTGGCGGGCGTCAAGTTCGAAAGAGCGAGGACGGTGGTAAAGTTGGGTTTAACGCTGGCCCATCGATTAGCCCCCAGGAAAGATGGGAACCTTTCGAGGATTTTGGCGTTTTGGCGAGCATCGGTGGAGATGTTCCAAACGGGGTGGGTGGTCAGCTCGTCATGGGGGCGAATAGCGACTTCGGTACCGGGAATCCAATCGCCGCTGGAACGCATTTCAATCGGAAGGACCTGTTCGAGTTTGGTCCCACTCCACCCACCCGCAGCAAAGCTGTGCGGGCCACCTACCATTAAAAGGCCGCCGCCACGCTGACCAACCCATTGTTCGATCCAGGCTAGTTGCTCATCAGTCAGGACTTCGGCCGCTATATCGCTGAGGATAATTGCATCGAAGGCAGACAGCTCTGCAATTGTTTCGGGGAATGCACGAGTTTGAGAAGGGCTGCCGTAGTCGGTCACCCTCATCAAACGGCCTCGCCCTCCTCCCGCATATAAGACAACACATTCGATGTCTTCGTCTTCCATCAGGGACTTCTGCAGATCGGTGTAAGGGCCACGAATTTCGTAGCGAGAAGATTGCGTGACTGGCTGGAGGGGTTGCGTGCTTCCTTCGAGGTAGAGAACGCGAATCTTGGTGCGGTCGATGGCGACGTCTGCATTGAAGCGGTTGTTATCGGTTGAGACTTCGTTTGGGAAAGTGGTGGCCCGCACCCGCAACTGACGCGATTTGGAGTCGCTACGAAAGCGCAGGGTGGCCGACTGAAAGCCATCCTTCAGGGTGACGACAACTGGCGCAGAAAGCGGAACCTCGTCTTGAGACGTTTTATCGGTTGGGGTTGAGAGTGTTAGCTCACAGCGGCGGCCATCGAAGCCATAGCTTCGCAAGAAAACCTGAACTTCGTTCTCAGAATAGCGGCGGACTTTGGGAGGAACTACACAGGCAACGATGGCTACATCGCCGCCACGACCTAAGTCTCCGACCGGAACGGCGTGGACTGGAATCCCAAGTTTTTTGAACTGCTGACCCAGGAGATCGGCACCGGCTTCTTCATGAGCACGGCCATCAGAAAAGAGAACAACGCCAGCAGGGGGCCGTCGGCCGAACCGGCTGGAAACTTGCCTGAGTGCAGCCAGCAGTTGTGTATCGGAATCGGTCGGGGAAAGGTGCTCGAGTTGAGCCGCAGGGTGGGCCGGTTTGCTGCTACTTTCGGCAGCAAACGCGGTTGAAGCAACGCCAAGTGTTGGTTGAGCGACGCGTTTCGACTTGCCAGCGGCCTCGTTTGCGAGGGCCGCTAAGCGATGGCCAAACTTGAAAAGCCGCACATCGGCCCGTGCCCTGGGATCGGCCAATTGGTCGGCTTCTTCGATGAGACGCTTTGCATGCACGAACCGCGTCTCTTTATCGCCCACATCCATGCTTTGCGACGCATCAAGCAGGAAGAACATTTCAGGTCGATCGATGGCACCGGGAAGCTTTGTGACTTCAGACGGATTAAGCAGAATTAGCAGGGCCGTTGCAATCAGCAGGCCTCGCAAGACAAACAAAGGCCAGGAACGAGAGATGATGGCTGCAGGCCCAATGGCTCGCCGTAACAGGGAAAACAGAGCCAGCGCGACGAGGCCCCCAACGACTAACCACGCAGGGTCGATTGGAAGGACAAACTCGATCGTTGCGATAAGCCAGGGCGAAAACATAATTAATCTAAGGTCTTAAGAAGTGAACCGAAACAAGCTGCAGAAGGCTGATGTTGTCTCTGAAAATCGACTAAGGCAAAGATGGTTAGGGGCTGGGAAGAGTTGAATCATCTGGAAGCGTAGCCTCACTGATAAGACCGGCAAGAGACCCCAGCCCGCACGTCACATACGAGTCTTGCAGCAACACCGATCGGCGAGATTCATTGTGCATCGGCACGCGCCATAGCTCTTTCCCTTCGCGAGCGAGATAGACTTCACGCCAAGTGAACCGAATCGGACGGTACTGCCATGAACTTGTCTCGGAATTACCGGTCGCTTCGATGACAAGTAGCACCTCGGGATCGGTGCCAAGATCCCAAAGATAACTGAAGATGGCGCCGTCAATGATCCCCGCTGCGGGATTGGAATAACGAAACAACGGTGTCGGAGACAATCGCAACACCGTGCTGCCATTGTCGGTGATCATGCCTGCTTCGAACGTGCGGGCGAGTTGACGCATTTGGACCAGACGAAGTTTATCAGTTTCAGCAGGGGCTTTGGCATCGGTGACAGGCGTCGCCGGGACGCAACCGGTTTTGGGCTGCCAGCGATACCGACTGCCAATGGCCACCGGGCGAATTGATTCTTCTTTGAGTAAATGAAACTCATGAAAGGCCTCGACATCTCCCGAATTGGCAACAAATGCCCCTAAGCAGCCAACCATTGCGGGGAGGTTGTTCTGCGTCCAGATGTAGACCGCCCCGGAATTGCCGGTGGCAGTCCAGCGCATGGCTGGCTGCTCGACCATTTGAAACGGAGCTATCGCCTTATCGTCAGTGGTCAACCGAAACTCATAAGCTGCGGCCTGCTGCTGATAGATTGGTTCGAGCTTGGCAGCCAGGTCGGCTTCGTTCAGCGCGGGCCGATCGATAGCCTGGCCTAATGCCAGCGAAACGACAACCAGAACGGGGAGGGAATCCATGGAATCGACTTGCTTGATAGTTGGGATAGATGCTGACGTTACGCATTTAGGCTGAAGGATATCATTGTCGCCAGAAGCTGGAGATTAGAGCCGAATGAGAGCTCCTACTTCTTCAATTGCTCGATACTGGTATCGTTTGATTGGCCCGAGAGGACTTCATAGTACTTATCGACCAGGTCCATATACTCGGGTGGTAAGGCTTCGTCAGCGTACGAGGCCATATCGCGTAATGCGAGCGCCTGAAGCTGCTTTTGGACCTCTTCGTGCAAGCTCCTTAATGAATTGACGACTTGAGTGGGTGCCCGATATTGCCCCCCGGTAGTGGCCCATGATCCCAGTTGCTGCGACGCATTCGCGAGGCTGCCCGAGGGGACTTGGGATAGCTCTTGCTGAGCGGGGTTAGTCAGCTCTTCTGAAATCCCTGCTTTGGTTGCTTCATCTACGGCGTTACGTGCTTCGCGGCCCCACTCGGCGACATCGCGTGGGGTATCCAAAGACTGCGACTCCTCCAAAAGGCTGGCCAGTTGTGCCTCCAGTTCGCGCAGTTCTTCCGCCTGCGGGGAAACGAGATCGCGATAGACTCGTTCGAGCTGGGATGCAACAAGCTCTAGGCGATCAGCCGCATCGATCGCTGCCAGTTGGGCACTTTCGGTATCGCCGGCTGCGATTTGTTCTGCGCTTTTTTCAAGATTGGCTAAGGCCTGTTCGAGGCCAGACGCTTTGAGAATCTCATCGATGGCCTTTGTGGCGGCCTGGTCTTTTGGATCGTCCGACCGTCTGACGCTTTCGAGCAAATCGAGGAGCGTCTTGGCACGGGCGGCCAGTTCCTTAGCCTTCTCGGCCAATTCCTGGGGCGAAATTTCACCCGGCTTTGCCTGCTCTCCTTCGTTATCTTTCTCTGCGGCAGAGTCCCCTGCGGTCTTCTCGTTGGGTTCGCCGGTCGTGCCGCCGTTTCCGTTGGAGTTGGCTTGGCTCTGCCCCTCTCCACCTGGAACTTTTGGCTGTTCGGCCTTCTTGCCATCCGGATCAAGAAACTCAATCGTTTTGGGGTCTTTATTGCCAATGCCCCCTGTGGTGAATGCGTTGAGGGCACCTGGAAATTGCTCTAGAAATTCTCGTTCGAGTCGCGCAAGTTGAACGGCCATGGTCCGGGCAGCAGCCACCTGCTGGGGTGTATCTTCGGTGAGCATTGCTTCAAGCTGACGCGAGATTTCTTTAAACATTTGCCGGGCCTCGGCTGCGTCTGCCCGGGCCTGGGGGTCGTTGGCGAGTAGTCTGGTCGAAACCACTTCGGCTTTGCCAGCCGCTTCGGTCATGCGAGTTTTAGCCAGCTCGCTGGCCCGCTTAATCTTTCCAAGGACTCGCTCGATTTCGCGAGCCTCCAGAACGATATCGAGCTGCTGATCGCGAACTTGATCATCGACGGCTGCTGGTGGACTGGCTTCGGCCGTAGCTGTGGTTGGTTCCGCCGCAGTGATACGGGCTCCCTCGACAAGACCGACCAGACCAACTGCCGCTAGCAGAGCGATGTTGATTGAAACCATAGGGAAACGACGTCTACGACATGAACCGAGTGAAGCTACTACGTGCGCAGCGCCATCAATATCAACAGCGGCAGAGCCCAACGGTGTTTGACCCCACGGCCCGAGTTGAGCTGTACCGCGACGAACGATTGCAATGCGATTCGCATGCTGGGGCTTCATGGAGCTACTCCTGAACTGGGTGCGTCGTCAGCAGCAGGGCTGTCGCGATCGCTACCGCTATTCGTTGATTCAGAGGAGGTGGAGGTTGCATTTACGGGCGAAATTGAAGCATCGGCCGGTGCAGATGCTGGTTCTGAACCCTTATCTTCTAATTCGTTTGGTTTTTCAGTGTCGTCAGAGACTTTTTCACTGGCTGGGGTTGGTTGCGGCTCAACAGCTGGGGAAGCCTCGACTGGGAGAGGTCCCCATGTTTTGGCCACCGCATCAGCAACGGCGGCCTGTTGTGCAGAGAGGGTTTCGAGGCGATTGACCACTTCGCGGGCCTCTTCTTTGTCAGTCTTAGGCTTCCTGATCTTTTGAGCCTGCAATCGATCGAATGCGCGAAGCGCTGCCAGCCTGGCCGGGTCGGGGTTTTTTAAGAGAGATTCGATCGTCCGGTCTCGTTGCTCGATGAGGAACTTCAGCGCGTCACGCATCTGCAGTGAGGCATTTTCCCATTTTCCGGTCGACAACGAATCAACCGCCTGCAGCATCGAGGCTTCGGCTTGATAGAACAGTTCGGTGTCATCGAACCCACGGGACTCTAAACCCTGGGCGGTAGCCCGTGTGCTGGCAGCCAGATCGGTTTCGAACTTCATCAACTGATCGAGGGCGACACTATCGGGGAATAACTGCTGCCGCGCGCGCTTCTCGATGGTGAGGGTTCGATTGAGACCAAACCGTTGTTTAGAAATCAGTTCTTCGAGCGATTTAAAGTCTCCTCCTCCGCCTCCCAATCCGGGCAT
>JAIXVG010000287.1 GCA_027483145.1 Planctomyces sp. | reverse complement strand
GGCCTTGAAGTCTTTCCCCAAGTCTGTTGCTGACTTCGTGCTCGCAGCGGAAATCGTCACAGCGACTTCATCGCTGACCAACGATGTGCTGACTTTGCCCGCAGACGACCAATAGTATTGGGGCGGACTTGCGTCGATTCCAGTCAACAACTCACGGCTTTCCAACGCAATCGAAGACGCTGCGAGGCGATGGGTTAGTTTCCTTGGCCGCTTGGTTCCAGATACCAAACGAAGCGTCAAGTGCGAGAGCAGCGTGTTCAACATTTTCATCGTCGTAATCTTTGAAAGCATAAGGAGAAAATAGAAGGCATCGAAATATGACGGATGGTAAGTCGGAAGGAGAAGTCGCTCCTGCTCCACTTTTGGATTAGAGGAGTTCCTGGTAATCGTTTGCCGTAAGACGGTTCGCGGTAGAAACCGATTTGGTCAGCCAGAGATTCTTTGTCCGAGTTAGCCCTCGTTTTAAGGAGACCCGACTACGAGCGATTTGCAGCCAAAAAGACGGACTAAATTGGAAAGAACAGAACCAACTATTTTCGCTGCAACAGTATCTGGTTTACCCATTTTACCGATCTATTACCACCGTTCGAATTGTTAATATTTGTATTGCCCAATTGGTATAAACCCATATTAGGCGTGTTGGCGGCATTCGTGCGGGACTGAAAGACGCTCGCCTTGCAACTTCACCGAACTTAACTGGATGACAAGCCACCCTACGGCACTGGCCCCCAAACCGACTGCATAAGTTCATGGACAGGCGGCAGGCTGGTTTTGAGTTCTGCGTTATTAAACGGAAAGAAGTCATTGGTCCCCAGGTAGGCTTCGCTCATCTCGGCAAAGAACTCGTGGTGATTGGTGTTGGCGTAGTGTGGCTGCCGTGAGCCGTTCACGTGCAGGACCTTCGCGAAGTCGGGATTAGCCTTGAACTCTTCCCAGGCTTTAACGATTGGGGGATGGTCGAATGTTAGTTCCTGATCGTGATACGCATGGGCCAGTTCGTGCATGATGGCCCAGGGCTGCTCGTGCTGGTGCCGCTTGTCAGAGAAATAGGCCGCCTGGGGGATGTGAATACACCCAGCCAGCTCGGTGGGATAGCCCTGCCCTTTTAGCCACTCGGGGCTGACGTGGTATTGCTCACTGGTCAGCGTGTCATACGTCAGGTCTAGCCAGATGGTCACCCGCTGCAGCTTGGCCAGCCGACTTGGTTCAATCGTTCGGCGAACCTGAAACAGCTGCTTATCCAGACACTCAATCGCCTCATTCGCCAGCTCTTGATGCTGCGGCTCCAAAAGTCGCGTATCAACCTGAACAGTCCAACCTTGGATGGCTCGTGCCTGATGCTCTGTCGGTAAGTCGATTAAAGCGTCGGGCGGGGTATCTGCCGATGGTTCAGCAGCAAGATGACTTTGCACTGCTACTGCCAGCAATCCGCCTAAAAGAACGACTACAAATTGTGAGGGAAACCGTTTCATGATAGTTCGATTCCTTTAGTAGTAGGCCCGGTCAGAATGATTATGACTTTGGGCAGCCTAGCCAATCGCGACTAGAGACAGCTAAACATGGCTGATTCTCATTTTTCACCCCCCCCTGAGATCCGTGCTACCAGCCCGGATCGATCCCGTCGCCAGATCGCTCTTTCCTGCTGCCATAATGGTTCAAGAATAGGCCGAGCTGCTTCAAACTCCACTAGCTCCTCCGCGCGAGTAGCCGGCTTCAACCGAAGCGCCCACCACAATTTGGCTTGGCAGCTGGGGCAGTATTCAAGTGGCTTGCGATCGGTCTCATCCAAAGAGTTCGAGCCATTCATCAGGCATTCGTATTCAACGCAATGCATTAGACCAAAGACGTGACCCGTTTCGTGGGCGGCGACTTTGAAGGCTCGTCTCAAGCAGAGGTCGTATTCAGTTCGCCCCTGACTGGGATCGCCAAACCGAGCGATCGACATGACGGCTACTTTGTTGCCGAGGTCAGCTTGGCCAAACAAGTAGTTCCCGGTTCTCGACCAGAGGTCATCAACCACAATCCCCAGCACGACGGCCGCGTCATCTGATTTCAGCGGCGCCAGCACGTTCTGATTGACATAGGACGTTAACACTTGCCGCTGCGTGTGGTATTCACCCGGCCGCTCCGCGTCAGATGGTAGAATTCCGAATGGAACCGCAACGTTTGGTGTAACCGGAAGCTGAAAGAATGCTTCCAGGAATAGCGCCACCTCAGCCATAAGCTTAAGGTCTATGTTGCTAAGGTCCCCAATTGGCTGAACACGTAAACGTCGCATACGTGGATCGAGCGGCTCCCTGTGACTGGCCGCATACTCCAGGAACGACTGTCCTAACTCTGCGTGCCGGTTAAGCCAATCCCCTTCTCGGGTTGGCAATTTCTCTTGATGAAGCGGCTTGAGCAACGTTCGACCTGCCATAAACGGCTCGGTACCTGGCGGAATATCGGCTGGTTCCAGCGTGTCAAACGCCGCGGGAGGGGTTATCAGCGTAGTACGAGCATAAATCACAATAACGGCCACGAGCAGTGGAGCAGCCAGCAGATAGAACGATTTGGACATGGCGAACGCCTGCACCAGTTTCCGGAATGTGTGTTTTAGATCGAATCACACTCCTCAAAGACTACCCGAACCGAAGGTCAACCGGGTATCGTGCACTGGAAATCTAGACAGCACCCCGTCAACTTCTTCCCTGTTCTGAAATGCAAAGCATGATGCTCACCGCGATCAATCGTCGTCGCGCCGTTCAAAGTTCAATCAGGTCCGAACGGTTGGCGTCCCTGAGACGCAGAACGATTGCCATTTCACTTGGTATGCTCATTTTCGTTGGTTGCGGAACGTCCCATACGCCCAAGTCTGCGAACAAGATCACTTCGACCCCGGTTGCCGAAACGCTTGCCAAGTTACCACTCGAAGACCGCCAGGCTGCAACCGCCCAGCGGCTATGCGCCGTCAGCGAAGAGCCGCTTGGTTCGATGGGGGTGCCCATCAAGCTGACCATCGGCGGTCAAACTGTCTGGATTTGCTGCCAGCATTGCGAAGCAGAAGCCAAAGCCCATCCTCAAGAAACAAGTGAGCGGGCACAACGGCTGCGAGGGGTCGCCGGTCTCCCTACCCCCTGAGCCTTGCTTTCGCCCCCCCCTGGCCTTGCTCTCGCCGCTCAATTGCAAAACTTGCTAGACTCTCGCCAGTGCGAGTCACTCAGCGAATAACCATCGCCATTGCTGCCGGAGTAAGCGATTCGCTGGCCTATTGGCGACCTTCGCATTTCGTCCATCATCAATCATCCATAATCCATCATCATACTTCATCACTAGGTCTTTCGATGCAAGACTACGAAAAGTTGGGACAGTTCTACCTGGGTCGCAAGTACAACCTCGAAGCCGGTAAGCCGACGGATGACCTTGTCCTTTACGATTCGAAAGATCTGACGACACACGCAGTCTGCGTTGGGATGACTGGCAGTGGCAAAACGGGTCTATGCTTGGCCCTCTTGGAAGAAGCCGCGATCGATGGCATCCCTGCGATTTGCATCGACCCCAAAGGGGACTTGGGAAACCTGCTGTTAACGTTTCCCGACTTTAGTCCTGAAAGTTATCGACCGTGGGTCGATCAGGCCGAAGCGACGCGGCAAGGGATTACGCCCGATGAGCTGGCCCAGAAGTTTGCTTCCCGCTGGAAGTCGGGTTTGGCGGATTGGGGTCAGGATGGTGCCCGTATTCAACGATTTCGCGACTCGGTCGATTTCAGCATCTATACACCTGGTAGCACTGCCGGCCTGCCGATGACTGTGCTCCGGTCATTTTCTGTCCCGTCAGCAAACATCCTCCAAAACAGCGAAGCCCTGCGAGAGAAGATCAACGGAGCCGTCTCGGGCTTGCTGGCGCTACTAAGTATCGAGGCTGATCCATTGCGCAGCCGCGAACACATTTTGCTGTCCAATATCCTGCATGCCGCCTGGACCACTGGTAAGAATGTCGATCTTGGTAGCCTCATTCGAGAAATTCAGTCTCCCCCGTTTGATAAAGTGGGCTTCGTCGACCTGGAAAGTTTCTACCCTTCCAAAGAGCGTTTTGCGTTAGCCATGTCGCTCAATAACCTGCTGGCCTCTCCCGGCTTTTCTGCGTGGATGGAGGGAGAGCCGCTCGATATTCAGCGTTTGCTTTACACGAGTAGCGGCAAGCCTCGACTGAGCATCATTTCGATTGCCCACTTGTCTGATTCCGAGCGAATGTTCTTTGTGACAATTCTGCTCAACGAAATGATCAGTTGGATGCGATCGCAGTCGGGAACATCCAGCTTGCGTGCGCTACTCTACATGGATGAAGTCTTCGGCTACTTCCCGCCGACGGCCAATCCCCCGACCAAAACCCCAATGCTGACGCTCTTGAAGCAAGCCCGAGCGTTTGGTCTGGGGGTTGTTCTTGCTACTCAAAACCCCGTCGATCTCGACTACAAAGGGCTCTCCAATGCGGGGACGTGGTTCCTGGGGAGACTGCAAACCGAACGAGACAAAGCCCGAGTGCTGGATGGTTTGGAAGGTGCCTCAACCGCGGCCGGAGCCAACTTTGATCGCCAGAAAATGGAAGGCATTCTTTCGGGATTAGGGAACCGCGTTTTCCTGATGAACAACGTTCATGAAGATCAGCCGGTGGTCTTTCAATCTCGTTGGGCGTTGTCGTTCTTGCGCGGCCCCGTCAACCGCGAGCAGATTTCGATGCTGATGGCTCCCAAGAAAAAGCTGGCACCCCCTCCTCCACCTGCCCGTCCAGGCGAGACGGGGAGCAGCAGCGGTCAGCGGCCAATCCTACCTCCTGAAGTGACCGAGCTATTTCTGGCACGTCGGGCCGCCTTGTCGGGTGGCGCGAAAATTCACTATATGCCTGCCGTCTTGGGAACGGCTCGCATTCACTTCATTAAGGCAACCATGGGTGTCGACACATGGCGCGACCTGGCCCTGCTACTTCCAATTGAAGGGGATGCCGCCGACCTGCATTGGGACTCGGCCGAGATGCGTGAGGGAGATCTCCCCGAATTTGATTCGTCCCCAGAGCCGAACGCCAGTTTTGCTTCGCTTTCCTCCGCCTTCAGTCGGGCCAAAAAGTACGTTGAAATGGGGAACTTGCTCAAGGACCATCTCTACCGAACCCAATCCCTCACTATTTGGAAATGTGGATCAGTAAAGGCTACATCTGAACCCGGCGAAAACGAGGGGGACTTCCGTGCTCGATTAGCCCACTCCGCCAAAGAAGCTCGCGATCTGCAAATCGAAAAGCTGCGTCAAAAATTTGGACCAAAGCTCGCGACGATTCAGGAGCAAATTCGTAAAGCCGAGCAGAAGGTCGAAAAAGAAAAGTCACAAGCGAACTCGCAAACGTTTCAGGCGGCGATTGCCGTGGGTAGCACCATTCTTGGAGCGGTCTTGGGCCGCAAAGTCGTCTCATCGACCAACATGACAAAAGCAGCCAGTACTGTGCGGGCGACGCAACGGGTACTGGAACAGCGACAGGATATGTCCCACGCAGAGGACTCGGTTGAAGCACTTCAAGAGAAGTATACAGCCCTCGATGCTGATTTTCAGAGCGAACTCGAAAAGGTCGAAGCCGCCACGTCAACCGACGCATTATCCCTTACCGAAGCGACCGTCGCCGCCAAAAAGGCCGATATCACCATTACCCGCTCTGCTCTCGTCTGGGCACCCTTTCGCCTCACCCCCAACGGGCAATTGTCTCCGGCGTTTTAACACCTATGGTTGCACCGCTTCGCCACAACCTGACTCAAACGACAGCGAGTGTCATTCCTTCTCTACTTCGCCGCCTGGCTGTAGCAGGCAGACAAGTGCGGCTGCCAGTGGGCCGCTGACACCCGTTTCTTTTCGAATCTTCTCAAGCGATACTGCAGCTTCTTCGTGGTGGCCTTTCTGCAATGCTTCGTTTCCGATGATTGTATGGGATAGTCGCCTATGACTCGGTGTGTCTGCCGCTGATAGCAATTGATCGCCAGTGATGCTCCCAGTTGACCAGTCAAGAAGCGAGGTCGCCCAGAGGCTGGGGGGCATCGTTCCTACAAGGGTTCGAAATTCTTCTTCGACCATCGGCTGGTGTTGCTGCCTCGCGGAGAGAATTCCAATTGCCAACAATTCCGATCGCCGCTGGCTTGATTGAGTTCCGATTGAAAGACCAGACTTCACAGTTTCGTTAGCCCGAGCTTCGCCCAGTGCAAACTCGCAGGCTGCCAGATAAGCAGCCAAACTCTGGTCGTATGGTGATCGTTTTACTGCCCGTCTCAAGTCATCTACTGCAGGCCGGGCTCGTCCGAGTACAAAAGGAACGACACCGCGTGCCATCAGCACGCTCGGGGCGACGTTGTCTGCTTTGACGGCTTCTGCGAGGTGCTCGAGAGCTTCTTCTGTTTTGCCCTCCGCTGCTTCAATCATCGCACGAACGGTAAACAGTGACTTAAATAACGAGAAGTAACGCCGCTCAGCCTTTAGTTTCTTGGCAGCGTCGAGCAATCGTCCTTGTTCCAACATCAACGCAGCATAGTTGCCAAAGTTTGTACTCGGTGCAATAACCTCTCCTGTCGTGTCTCGAAATGAAGTAAACGCCAAATCAAGATCTCCAACCTGTCGATAAGCCTCTGCTTTTCCGCAGATGGCGTAGAAGTTATCAGGTTTCCTGACTAATTCGGTGTCTAGTTCTGCGAGGCACTCTTTGAATCTCCTTTGCTGCAATAGTGCCTGTGCGATGAGTGGAGCAACAGTATTGAGCGTGCCCGCTTTCGGTGGTGATACGCGGCGATAGGTTTTCTCTGCGTCGGCAAACCGAGAATCGTTCATCAATGCGTCTCCCAACTGGATCAGGACGTGGTCTTCCTGTCCAGAAAGCCAGAATGAGTCCGGCTGCGGATTCTCAGCAAGTTCGGCCGCCATCTCTATTGCTGCTTCAAGCGCCTTCTCAAGATCCTGAATTTGGCATTCAAATTGGCCCAAACGAGAATAAAGCCGTGCGCGATAACTAAGCGTAGTCACTTT
>JAIXVG010000436.1 GCA_027483145.1 Planctomyces sp. | reverse complement strand
TGTTGGACTCGGTTTGCCAATGGCTGGCTGTGACGCAGCCATGTCTTGTCTGCTGGTCGCGCTGCCGGTGGCGGGCGCAGTTTTAGAAGTGGTTGCCCCCTTGGTTCGATCTCCGCCGAACGGCAGATAGCGAGAAAAATCGAGGAGATTTCGGCCTGATATCCACGGGGCAGGGGTTTGCGGTAGCGTTTCTTTGGGAGCCTTGAATCCACTCCCAGAGTCGGACAAAAGTTCCGCTAGGTCGGGGGTGCGGGTGACTTTGCCGCCACTCCCATCGACTCGCTCACCCGGTTTATTGATTGATCGCGGTTCGGTTGCCTGATCCGACGGACGAGAGCCTACTTCGCTGCTCCCAATCGGAGACTTAGGACCGTTCGACCTGGCCACAGCAGAGCCAGCCTCGATTGGCTGAGTGGGAGACTTTGACGCAGCGGGCTGCTGCGGAGAGATAACTGCAACAGCGGTATTCGTATCGAGGGTGTTTGTTGGACCCTCAGGCTTGATGGTGGCTGAGGCTCCGGCTTTTGTTTGATCGCTTGAGATTGACGGCGAGCCGCTTGATCCGTTGGATGAAGGTGCGGGCCCGCGCAGAATCTCAGGGTTGCGATCAATCAGAATGACCGCCAGAACCAGGGCTGCTGCAGTGGCCAACCAGCCGAAGTTGCTTCGCAGCCAATGGCTTCGACCGGGCGAAACGGAAAGTCGCCCCAGCGGACCGGCGATGGTGTTGTTCTTCACTCCTAACGAGTGGGCCACAACAACCAGGTCGTTCATCAAGTCATCAGCTGTCTGATAGCGGCGCTTGACTTCGCTGGCCATCATGCGCTTCAAGATTTTTGCCAGCGACACTGGGACGCGGGGATTCTTTTTGCGAGGATCGGGCGAGTCTTTGCCTTGATGATCGAGCAACTTCTGGAGAACCGTACCTTCTGGATAGGGAGGCTCTCCGGTCAGCATATGATAGACAGTGCACCCCAGCGAGTAGATATCGCTGCGCACGTCGACGTTACTCGGCTCGCGGGCTTGCTCGGGCGAGATATAGTCGAATGTTCCCAGTGTGGTTCCAGCGACGGTCAACTCGGCTGACTCTTCGCCAGCGGTTTTACGGGCCAGACCCAGGTCGACCAGTTTGGCAAAGCCCCCGGGGCCGACCAGGATGTTCGAAGGCTTGATATCGCGGTGGACAATCCCAGCGGCTGATGTGTGTTGTAAGGCTGAGACAATCTGGATGGTCAACAGCACGGCTTCGCTGGCTTCCAGTCGGCCACGTTGCCTGACAAGATCACGCAGGTTGGTTCCGCTGATGAACTCGAAAGCGATGTAGTGGAACCCTTTGTCGGTTCCATAAGTGAAGACGCGAGCGATATGAGGATGATCGAGGGCCGCCGCCGCTCGGGCTTCATTAACGAACCGTCTGACGGCTCCATCGGCCCGGGCCTGCCAAGGGGACAACACCTTCAGGGCGACTATTCGCCGCAGTCGCTCGTCTTCCGCCAGGAAGACGCTTCCCATGCCCCCAATGCCAATTCGTCGCTGAAGTCGAAACTCGTCAAATTGCACACCGCTGACGTCGGGGCTGGGAATCGCCTGTCCCGGTGCGGCTGTGGGGAACAGCAGTTCGACTAACTGCAGATCGATTGATCCCAGGCTATCTGGGGACTGACCACCAAGCAATCTGTCGGCCAGTTGATCGGATGGAATGTAGCCAGTGACTGGAGCTTGGGCGCCCCGCACGACCGTCTCGCCGTTCGCGGGGACAAGCAATGGCCATGCAGGTGCCGAGCCGGAACGTGGCCCGTCTGTTAAACCGGCGATTGGCTTCGCACTGCTTGGCACTTGGCTTTGACTCCCTTTGCCCCCGGTCAACCTTTAACGGCAGGGGGTTCGCCGAAATCTGCGCGATATATCCTATCCCAGAAGCGGGTGGTTCCAAACAGCGATTTGGCAAAACCCGCTCTTCTGACCGATTTGCAAATGAATCGCGCCCTAATTCCTTACCTTGATTGACCTTAAGATTTTCTGTGATCGGTCTTGCTGAAGTCCCGTCAGGGGCCGCGAGCCCACCTTCGTTTGTTCGCCCGCCACATGAAAAGACGCGGTTCCACGAACAAGAGTTCGACCGAACCCAGCAGGTTTTGGCCAGTATTTTGAGATCGGTTCGCCCGATGTGCTGGAGCTTCCGGCAATAGGCATTTGTCGAACGACAGCGATTTGTCACACTGATTTTGCCCATACAGGTCCAAAATCTGGATGACGCAGCGGAACCAATTGCTACAGCCCCAGTTTGATGTCGCCAAATCGCCGTGATTGGTTTAGTCGAACCAATTGTCGTCACGGCATTGCAACACTATGCAATAAAATGGCTTACGTTGAATTGGAGGCGAAGAAACCAAACAGATTATCAAGATTGGAATGGTGTTTGGCCGACTTCTGCGCTCGAATTCCTGCCGACTGGATCAGGAACTCCAGATGGGATTAGCCCGACAACTTTGGGCTGAATCGCGGCTGACAACTGTTACTTGGTTTCGCCGAGCGCGATTTTTTCAGTCTCGTGGGCAATCGCTGAAAAGAACTTTTCCGCTTCTTCTTCAAGCTGGTTAGTGAACTGCTCGCTATCGAGGACGCGCATCGCTTGAGTTCGAATTGTGATGTCGGCTACTGGCGGGGCATCGGGGTCGGTCGGGGCGACCATTCTCATTAATTCGCCCAGCTTCGGGGTGAAGCCCTGGCTCATGTGGTCCATCAGTTCGCGGGCCAGCCGTTCCCCTTCGACCACTTTTTCCCGAAGTGTCAATCTGTCAACACGATGCGTAGTTCGCTCACCAGGTCGAGACATAGGGAAACCCTTGCTTAAGCGGCTGCCTTGTTGACATGTTGTTTGGGAGGTTCGTTAGAAAATTTGCTGATCGCTGCAGAGGGAGACAATCAACATGAATCTCTGCTCTGTGGGCCTATAGACGCCTCAGACACGATACAGTCGATAGATTACCATAAAGAAAGGAGATTATCTTCGACTAAGTCTAAGGCCCGGCACTCTTTTCGAGACTTTTGAGACGGTGGCCCACACGGGATGGCAGCGAGGCGAGAAGTGTCGATAGGCGACAACTCTTCAGCCCGAGAAAAACGCCGCAAACTGATCGGATGAAACCAGATTCTGCCATCGCTGGGAGCCGATCATTTGTTAAGATAAGATGTAGAAGGACTTTCGGCGAGGAGAAAATTGGCTCGCCACCGACCCACTCGTATCTTGGTCGCGCTCGCGACGCTGCGAAGGTGGTTCTGTCTTTCATTACCCATTCAAGTTGCAATCCGGTCATTGGTTCCGATGACCGGGATATCTGGTAGCGTTGCATGAAGATCCTGGTTATCGCCGACATTCACGCTAATTGGCCCGCCCTTTCGGCGATTGATGAGACTTACGATGCCTGCCTGTGTGTCGGGGACATCGTCGAGTATGGTGCCAACCCCATCCCGTGTATCGATTGGATTCGAAAAAACGCCACCGCGACCGTGCGCGGGAATCACGATCATGCGACAGCACAGCGCGTTCCAGGCTCAGTTGGTGGCGGGTTCCGAATGCTGGCTGCGACGACCCGCGAGCACCACGCCAAAGTTTTGCGTCCGACCGATATCAAGCATTTGTCACGACTTCCCGTTACGCAAACAGTCACACTTGGCGGACAACGATTCTTTCTGGTGCACGCCACTCCGCGTGACCCCATGGATGAATACTTAGGGAACGATCCTTACGGCTGGCAGCAGCGGTTAGGGGATATCAATACCGACTTCGTGATCTGCGGGCATACTCATCTGCAACTGCACTTGAAGTTTGGTAACTTGCAGTTGGTGAACCCGGGAAGTGTTGGTCAACCACGCGATGGAGATAACCGAGCAGCCTATGCGATCATCGAAAATGGACAGGTGCAACTGAAGCGGGTCGAGTACGATATCGAGCAGGCCGTTCGCGAGCTGGCCGAGGCTAACCTGCCACCAGAAGCGTTTAACCTGGCCGCTGATGTCTTGCGAACGGGCGGTCGCCGCAACCAGACGAGCGCTTCGACCACCCAGACTACTGAGGTCGAAGCGGGTGAGCGGGTCCGATCGGCTTAGTGCCTACCCGAGAAACCTCCGATACGATAATGGCGTCCAGTCAATCCAGGGTTTCGAAAAAGGCACAACTGGGTTTCCAGAGGTGTCTTAAGAGATTTGCCGACCTCACCGATCAAGCGACCGTATTCGGCCAGTCAGCCTACAATGCTCGCTGATTATCACTTAAGTGTGCTATGCCCCTCGCTAACGCTTCGGGCTACGTAAGAATGAATCGGCTCGATCCCTAGCAAGAGGTCGTTGCTGATTCCCCCAGCGAGCAATCTCAACATGTTGTAGCCCGAAGCATTAGCGAGGGATCTTCACATTTGTGGGCTTGCTTAACAAACCTCTGAACGGCGAATTCGAATAGGCATCACCTGGTTCTCGGAAGGTTCGTGGGGCGACTGCTATTGCGAATAGCCCTCATTTCGCCAGATCTGCGTCTCTTGTCGCTCGCCGAAAGGAACCCGCGCAGACAGGTTGCTGATTGACC
Source organism: Planctomyces sp. (assembly GCA_027483145.1). Classification (GTDB taxonomy): domain Bacteria; phylum Planctomycetota; class Planctomycetia; order Planctomycetales; family Planctomycetaceae; genus JAIXVG01. The sequence goes on along the minus strand of JAIXVG010000436.1, from coordinate 27,464 downwards.
ATAGATTTGTCTGTGCCAACTACCAGATCGGTCCCGTTGTCATTCCTGATTGGTTAAGATCAGGCCATGAACACCGATCCTGAAATCGAGCGACAGCGACTTCTCAAAAGCAATGCAGATGCGTGGAATCTGTTGGCCAACGAAGCCAGCCAGTTTTCCAGGCCCGCCACCGACGAAGAATGCCAGCAGCCACTTGCGACACTCGATGGCCGAGGCTGGCTTCCCCCCAGAGTAAAGGGGCTCGATGTGCTCTGCCTGGCTGCGGGAGGGGGATGGCAATCGATCTTGTATGCGGCAGCCGGGGCCAATGTGACGGTCGTCGACCTCAGTCCCGAGATGCTACGCGGCGACGAGAAAGAAGCCCGTCGCCGGGGACTGGCCGTTCGTACGATCGAAGCCTCGATGGATCGCCTCGATGAATTGCAGGAAGCCAGCTGCGATATTGTCCATCAGCCGGTTAGCACCTGCTATGTGCCCGATGTCGCAGCCGTCTATCGCGAAGTGGCCCGCGTATTGCGCAGCGGCGGGCTATACATCAGCCAGCATAAACAGCCAGGCAGTTTGCAGATTACGCATCGTGATCACCGTGACCGGTACGTTATCGGGCTGGAATACTATGCGACCGGTCCCCTCCCCGAAGTGACCGATCGGTCGTATCGCGAACCCAAAGCCACGGAGTTTCTACATCGCCTTGAGCAACTGGTCGGCGATATGTGTACGGCTGGATTCGTCATTGAAGATCTCCGCGAGCCGCGGCGGGCCAACTACGATGTTCCACCCGGCCACTTTGGCCATCGCGGCCGATTTGTCCCTCCGTATGTTCGCATGAAAGCCCGACGCATCCCGCGCCAATCGGAAAGACAAGCACCAGCAGCAATCTGGGTCCCCGATGGTCAATAGATAAAGCACAACTCCGCTGAGCGATCGGGCGCTAGCCCGCGGTAGTTGGTTCATGGTTGAGAGTTCATAGAACCAAGTCGCCAAGGCTCTTTTCGAGCCGACGATGCCAATCGTCGGGTGGTTGCACCCTACAAGGCTAGCCACAATTCCAGCACCCAACTCATCGACGCAATGCACGATTCGGACAAATTCCCTTGCAACCACCAGCCCTGCTAGAAACCACATCATGCCAGAGAAGCTGATCCTCGTTCGGCATCCACAAGTGACCAGCGACTATCGCGCAGTCTGCTACGGAAGAACCGATGTAGCACTCAGCAACGAAGGCCAAGCCCAGATACCAGAACTGGTGACGCGCCTTGCAGCCCATCGGCCCACGGTCATTTACCATAGCGGCCTGACGCGTACTCGCCTCGTTGCGATGGAACTTTCACAAGTCACGGGCACGGTCTGTATCGAAGATCAGCGTCTACAAGAAATGAACTTCGGGACCTGGGAAGGACAAACCTGGCAAGCCATTTATGAGGCAACCGGCAATGCCATGGATGGATTTCTGAATGATCCAAACCACTTTGCTCCCCCAGGCGGCGAAACCACCTTCGCCATGCGGGATCGTGTGCTGAGCTGGTACCACGACCTCCCTGCTCCAGGTTGCGTGATGGCCATTATCCACGGGGGGCCAATCGCCGCCCTGCGGGGAACCTTGGGCAGCATCGCGGTGACCGACTGGCCCTCGCTGGTCCCCGCATGTGGCGAATTTCTGGAAATCGCTACATAGCCAATCCAATGAAGGCTGCGTTATCGCCTTAAGAAATCGTCGCGAGAAACCTCAGGCCAACGCGATTCTCTGTCAAATCATGGTGGCAGTTGAGGACCGGTCGGATAAGATTCCCCATCATCACTGACGACAAACCTTGAAAAGACGACGAACAAAGTAACGGGACACACGGAACTAACCCCTATGCTGCTGTTTGCGATTCGTAATTTGGCCAGTCGGCCGACCAGATCGGTCTTGGCCTTGTTAGGTCTGACCGTGGCCATCATGGGGATGGTGGGACTCTTTTCGGTAGCGGTCGGGCTGAACCGCACCGTGTCGCGCACGTTTGACCGGCTGCCAGGCCTCGTGGCCATGCAGCCGGGTGCCCCGATCCCTCTTTTTTCGCGAGTCCCCGCGACTTGGGCTGATGAGATTAAGGCCGTTCCTGGGGTCAAGATTGTCCGAACCGAGGTTTGGACTCGTGCCCACATGGTCAATGGCAAAGTGACGTTCAACCCGCCACGTTTCATTTTTGGAACCGATATCCCCAGCACGAATCAGCTTGAGAAGGCCATCTATCGCGATGACATCAAACGGGGCCGGTTCTTGAACGACTCAGATATCGGGACCAATCATTGTGTGATCAGCGAGTCGATCGCAGACGACACGGGTAAAGGGGTCGGAGACACATTACGTGTTGACGCAACGACGCTTGAGATTGTGGGGGTCTATTCAACAGGCTCAATTCTGCTAGATGTGGCAATCATCTACGACCAGTCGAGCGTTCGCAGTAACTATCAAATCGAGAAAGACCTGGTCTCGTCGGTCTATATTGAACCTGATGGAACCTGCGAGCCAAAGGTCCTTACCAAGCGAATTCAAGAGGTCTTTCGTGGTCGCAGCCTGGGTAGCTGGCGCGGCTCGCAACCGGGGGCTTTAGACCCATCGGCCCTGGGAAATCTCGGCAGCCTGACGCAGTATGTTGGAAACATCGGCCAATTGCTTTCCGGTGGAAAGTCCTCAGCCTCAACAACTGCCTCACCCGATGCAGCCGCAGACGCCAGTACTGCTATGAAGACTGATGCAGCGGTTGGTAACGCAACTACCGGGCAGCCCAAAGCCGACGCTGCTGCGGCCGAAGATGGGCTGGAAGTGCGATCAGCCGTCGATTGGGGAAACCGCATTCAAGAGTTCAGCGCCGACCTTGATGTCTTTTTGTACTTGATGAATGGAATCGGGGTCGCGATTGCCCTCTTGAGCATTTTGAACACCATGCTCATGAGCGTCTCCGAACGAATGACCGAGTTTGGTGTTCTCAAGGCAAACGGGTGGTCGTCGCTCGACCTGTTCAAACTGATCGGCTGGGAAAGTGCCCTCCTGGGATTATGGGGAGGCGTATTGGGCTGCTTTCTAGGCTGGTGCGGTACGCATGTCGTTAACTGGTACATCCCGCAGAAACTGAACCTGTACGCCAGCCCTGGGCTATTGCTCTTCAGTTTGCTCTTCAGCATGTCGCTGGGACTCATCGGGGGCGCCTACCCCGCCTGGTGGGCCACCCGCATGACCCCCATGGACGCCATTCGCCGCTGTTAGCAAAGCCTATTCTACGAAGCAGCCCTTGCATCCCGCCGAGCCGACCACGCAAGTGGTCGGGTGCTTATGATTGCATGCTTTGTGTGCCACTGGCTTCGCCAGTGTCTTGAATTGACCAGTCTTTACATACGACCCGAAAAGTCGCACCAGCAAATCCAACAACCCATGTTGTTCGCCGCAGGTTAACGTCTCTCATTTACGAATCACTAAACTGGCGAAGCCCGCTCTACGGCGTTTGCACCGAAGCAGAGTGACCAGCAGGGTTTGCTGAAAGCGATGAAGCAGCCACCACCAGAGGGCGTCTCTTCACCCACACCAGGCTGAACAGCCCGATACCAGCGATCACCCCGCAGAGACACAGCAATAGCGGCTGATAGCGGAGCGATTCCCCCTGGTTAACAAACAGCCACTCGACCGCCCCCGTCGGTTGCCAGCCACTTCCATATCGGTTTCGCAACACTTCCAAACTGTTGTACGTAAAGTGAAACACAATACAGGGCAACAGGCTTTTGCTACGAACAGCCAGCGCTCCCAGCACTAAACCCAAGAGAGCAGCGTTAAATACCTGCTGAGGGATGAGGTGCATTACCCCGAAGGCCAGGCTCGACAACACAATCGCAATGGCAGCGCGGCCACGCTGGCGAAACCCGCTTAAGATGAACCCGCGAAAGGCTAACTCTTCACAAACGGCCGGAGCTAACGCAAATGCTAAAAGGACTAACCAGACCGGCTGATCATCGCTGGAAATCGTCTTTAAGACAGCCACGATATTCTCGGGCAACTGTGGGAAAAACCAGCTTAAGCCCGCACTCAATTCGAGCGACAACGGATGCAACGCCAGTGGCAAAATCAATCCCAGCAGTAAATATCGCCCTTTAGGCCAAGAGGCCAAAAAAGTCTGCCACGGGCTGCTAGTCAGCATAACCCCCATCAGCAGGGCAGGAGTGGCGATAATCACCATCTGCTGAATCAACAGCAGCTGAAGCAGCAACGTATCTCGCGCTTCAGGGGTCACGTTCGACATCGGTTGCTGAAAGACTTTAAACAAAAAAAAAAAAAAAAACATAATCAGCGCAAAGCAAACAATCCCCAGGCTGAATGAGGGAAGGGGTTCCTTATCACGCAATAAATGGGCCAGCCAAGCCCCCAGTTCAAAACGCTCTGCTTCGCGAAACAACACATCTTCGCTACCGAACTGATCGATCGCCCACCAGATGGCCAGGAGGCTATATCCAATCGATGTCAGCAGGACGGGAATCGCGTAGAGGTACAGCATCGTGTGCTCCCCTCCTGCCAGCATCCCCTTCAGCAGCAGGGCTGGCCCCATCACCGGCAGCACGCTGTAAAACGGCTGAATCTCAACAGCCGGCGATAAACAAAACAGCGTCAGCCCCAGCGTAATCATCAGCATTGGCGTCAAATAGTACTGACCCTCTTTGCTGCTGCGGGCAAACGTCGCGAGCGCTAAACAAAGCGCACTAAACAAAGCTGCCAGTGGAATCAAAACGATAACCACCCACACCAGGCTCGATACCGGCGGCGGTGCAAGTGCCCCAATTCTTGACAGTGGCCCCGCAGTCGCCAGCGAGACCATGTACTTCCCCGTTAGACCCAGGCTTCCCAGGTTCAGTAGTGCAGTCGACATGCTGAACAGCATCACCGTCAGAAACTTACCAAGGACAATCTCGGTCCGGGTTGCAGGCGAGATCAGCAGGGTTTCCATCGTCCCCCGCTCCTTCTCGCCAGCCCCCAGATCAATGGCCGGATAGAAGGCCCCTGTGACCGCCATAATGATTAACAACGCCGGAAAGAGCTTGCTCCAGATGGTGTTCGAAAGCTGTTCGTCCTGAGCCAGGTCGATCACTTCGGCATCGATTGGCGTTGGTAAATCGGGGGGCAAGCCTGCCAGCTTAAGCTGCTCTTGCGACAGACGGCGTTCCCAGCGACCAATAACCGCCTGGACCCTCTGCGCGGCAATCAGCGATTTATCGTCTGCCGAGTTCTGCACAATCATCGGCCGCGGATATCCAAGCGACAATGGTCCGTTGCCACTTCGTTCCACCAGTTGCGCATCGATTTCCGCAATCCGTTCCTTAAGCCCTTCGGGAACAATCACCAGCACCTGAAATCCACTTGTCGAGAACTTCTTGTTAAGCAGTTCGAGGCGTTCTTTGGCCGCTGAGTCTGCACCCGTTTGCTGATCGGCCTTAGAGTTAACTGCCCCAACGGCCCGATCTCGACTAGCCAGCAAACTGGCGATTTCTCTCGCAGCCGCCAGCTTCTTTTGAATCTTCTGCGCATCCGCCTCGCTGAGTGACGCTTCGTTTGGTGAAGCAGATTCGGCCCGTGGCAAATCGGTCACCAGCTTCAGCTTGTCTTGCTCCCCAGTGCGATTGAACCAGTCTGCCCGAAACCGGCCCTCTTCAATGAGGGGTGGGCCGGGTAAGTGCTCTGCCCCCAGCATGACCACCGTTCGTGGCTGCTCCGAGAACAGCAGCATCAGCTGCATCATCCCAATCCCCATCGCGGGATACAGGAGTACCGGCAACACCGCGATCATAAACAGCGTGCGACGATCGCGCAGTTGATCCGAAACTTCACGCCGAAAGATCAGCCCTATATTTCGCCAGCTCATGGGTTAGTGGTCTACTCGTCGTTAGAAATCGAGCGAAACAGAATGGATTAAGAGACTATCCGAATGCCCGGTTGTGCCTGTTTGAAAACACTTCGTTTCCAGACCAGGGCCGGACGCATCAGAGGGTATTCGGATAATCTCTAAATGTTAAACTCTCAGCCGAGCCGACGATGCCAATCGTCGGGTTCTTCCTGATAGCGACTAAAACATCACAAATCCAGCTATTCTGGCCCAAAGTGTCAGGCATTACTGGTCGGACAGGTTCTCAAAGACTTGACCAAACTCGCCGATCAAGCAGCCGTATTCACTCAGCCAGCCGACCATCCGGGCCCTCTCATCTCACCATGCCCCTCGCTAACGCTTCGGGCTACAAAAACATCAATGCAAAAACCCAGCCGATGCGGCATCGGACGGCTGCTTGTTCCCTTTTCCCGCAGTGAGCCATCCCAACAACTCGTAACCCGAAGCGTCAGCGAGGGATCTTATTCAATCATCTCTTGTCCGACATCCCTATCATGCAGTGATCTCAAGCGATCAAACCAAAGGTCTCGAAGAAGCACACCCCGATTTAGCCTCCCGCCTCTTGCTTAGCAAACACTTCCTCGTGACGCCCAATCAAATCGAAAAACAGTTCTTCCATATCGGTCTGGCCATGCTCGGCTTCCAGCGTCTGAACCGTCCCCGCAGCCAGAATCCGTCCTTTATAGATGATGGCAATCTCGTCGCACAGCTTCTCGACTTCGCGCATAATATGGGTCGAGAAGATGATGCACTTTCCCTGATCGCGCAGTGTCTCAATGGTTTTCACCACGTTGCGAGCCACCAGCACATCCAGCCCCGATGTCGGCTCATCGAAAATCATCACCGGTGGATCATGCACAATCGTCCGAGCGATCGACACCTTTTGCTTCATCCCGGTCGACATCTTCGAGCCAAGCACATCCCGAATCTCTTGCATCTGCAGCATCTCGAAGATGCTTTCCATCCGGTTTCGTAAGGCCTCTTTGGGCATCCCGTAGAGCTGACCATAGTACGCCACCATTTCCCAGGCGGTCATCCGGTCGTAGATACCCGTGTTGTTCGACATAAAGCCAATGTTCGCCCGCACCTGGGCCGGATGCGTCGCCACATTGTACCCCGCTACCGTCGCTGTCCCACTCGTCGGCTTCAGAACCGTACTCAAGATTCGCAGGCACGTTGTTTTGCCCGCCCCGTTCGGACCCAATAGACCAAAGATTTGCCCCGGCCGAACTTCAAACGAAACCCGATCAAGGGCCATCGTCGTCCCGTTCTTCAGGTCGGTAAACTGCTTCGATAACTGGGAAACTTGAATCATGCGGGGCCGTGGGGTTTCGAGATGGGGTGCCGTCGAGAGAGCCGTTTAGCGCTCCGCTGACTAACAGGGGTTCTAGTCAAAGTGACGTAAGCAAGTCTAGAGGCCGTTTCAAAACCCGGTCGCTGACTACTTCGCTCGACCAGTGTGAACGAAATCCTCCCAGACTGCACGCCGCCTGGCTCCAGTTGGGGTAAATCAGCCGGAATGCCAGCTTGCTCGAAGCAACAAGCACACTAATCACGCTCCGATTTCACGCCAACCCGTCATCCCAGACTACCCAGTCAACCAGGACCGTCCATTAAGATTAGACCCGAGCCGACCATGCGAATTGTCGGGTTCTTTTCGTGAGAACTTGAAGGGTCACAAATCAACCCATTGTGGCCCAATCTCAAACGCCGAATTGGTCATGCTGCTCTCTAAATCGAAACATTGCACTGACCTGGAAGACTTCCTCCTACGCCCAATCCTCAACGATCATCCAGTCGCCGGAAGGTTCCAGCTTCATGGCGGCCAGTAAGGCTGCTCCCAGCGCGAACGAGCGGTCGTCGTGGTGGATGCCGTCGGATAAGTGGTCGATTCGAATTCGCCCGGCTGCTGATTGACGCAAGATGAGCGCAGCCAGCTCGGTCTCCAGGTCGTCCCGGCCTGCCAATTGCGAATCGGTCAATGCTCCGCAGTCGGGATACCACGCAACCCGGCGCTCGAGAATCATCTGCCTGAGCAGCATTGCCAGCTCATGGTTCCCTTTGCCCGCTCCGAAGGCGAACCGTTCGATCGGAAGTCGATGCTCCAGCCGCTGGATCACCCCCACCAGTTGATATTCATCAATCATAAACCGAATGCCGGGGAAGGAACGAGCCATCCGGTCGAGCCAGTTTTCCACCCATGAAACCGGCGTATGCTGTTCCGGGGAAGGACAAACGACATCCATTCGATCGACTTCGATCAGATTGCCGTTCCAATGGACCACCACGCCCACGGTCAGATCGTGCTTCTCTGCATAGTCAATGGCGGCGATGTACTGAACGCCGCGCTCACCCCGTTCTTTGGGTGCCAGCGACGAATCGCGGCAGGCTTCGATGGCCGCCATCGGCAGAAAGTCACCGGCTGAGTGTTGCCATTCGTTCTGCCATAAGCGGGCATAAACCGTTGCGGGTAACAGCCGCTGCTGTTCTGCCAGCGAATCGGCTGAAATCCACGGGGCGTGGCAACCCTTCAAGCTGGAGAAGTACCACTGCGGATCTTGCCGGGCTGCTTCGCGGACTTCCCACTGCCAGCCCTGCCCGACTCCGGCGTTGGTCATCACCACGAGGACGCAATCGGGCCGCTTGGCGGCTGAAGATAACAGCGAGTACCACAAATCGGGCTGTGTCCAATGACATAGTTCATCGCAGATGACAAAGTCGGGAAGCAGGCCCCACGAGCTGGCGACATCTGACGAAATCAGTTCCAACCGGCTGCCGGTCTTTCGATTCGTGATCGCCTTTTGAGTCACGGCTAGTGTTGAACATAAACCGCGATTCGCTTCAATCAGTTTGGCCATCGCCTGATGGATCAGGGCTGCCTGTTCTCGATCAGCCGCAGCCGCCACACCGCGCAGAGCCTGCTTGGCCGCAGTCAAGACATAGACCAATTGCAAGGCCATATCGGACGTTTTGGAATGTCCCCGCGGCCGTTCGAGATAGGCGCGTCGAATGATCGAGGGTTCGTCTGTCGTGGAAGCAGGATGGGCCAGCTGCTGCCACCCTGCATCAAGGGCTGAAAAGTCGGCTGCCTGCCAGTCGGTTAGTAGCGACGCGATGCTGGCGGTGCTGGGGCCGGGTAATTGCATCAAGTGTCGAAAGCGGTCAGGCCGGGAGAGGGCATCACGCCGCATCAGTTCCTGCCTGGCTGCTTGCTGCCGGCCGAGGTTGGGGTAGCCCGCATTGATTCCAGAGTTCAGCATCTGACAGAGTCTCCCAATCCAGGGTTGAGCTTTCAGTTGTTGGCACCGTCCAGCCGACTGGAGGTCGCAGCTTTAGCCAGAACTGCTGTGCAGCGGGCTGACCCTTCATCGCGTTCTGATAGAGCGCTGCGAGGACATTGCCGCTGAGGAGGTCGAGTGTTTGTTGATAAAGGTCTGCAGCCGCTCCGCCCGGCGCAATGGCTCGCTGCACTTCCAGGGGATCAACCCCGGCGAGCATGGCTGCCCCTTGCGGGCTGGCCCCTTTCAAAAGGGCCTGAGTGATCAGTGGCCACGGGATGTCGTCCGGGGAGACGATGGGCGTATCGACCACCACGGGGGTAAGTGGTTCTGGCGGAGTGGCCTCGGTGGAGGCTGTTTTTTTGGTCTGTTTGGGCATGATTTAGTCGGGGGTTGGAGTGTGCGGAAGTACTCGCTCGTTGACCTTGGGTGATCTGCCAATTGGCGAGTGTTGCCAGTGGTCGCGGTTATCGAGCAGATAGTAAATCGGGTTGGCTTTTAAGCTTTTGGTGTAGGTCTCTTCGCTGAGCTGTTTGGTGTGACGGTGCTTGTTGGCGCCACCGTACAGGGCGGTGTGGCCCTCGCGTGACTTCTTATGGCTGGGGCTGGTGCCGACTCGGACGAAGCCTGCTTTTTCAAATAGCGGATGCACGTGGCCCATCTCGGCCAGCGTTTCGATGTAGGGCCACGGGGCCGATTGGCAACTAACCTTCAGGAACCAACTGGCGAGGCCTGCTCCCCGATAGACGGGATGCAGAACAATTCGGGCCAGCCGCACGACATGAAAGTTGAGCGACTTGAGGGCAGTGCGAGACCATTTGCCGCTGAGGCCGAAGTATTCGTTGCGGCGGGCCAGGGACAACGGAGCTGGAACGAAGACGCAGATTCCGATCGGCCGATCGCGATGCCAGAGGATGGTGATCAGCTTGCTTAGCCCGACGGAGTGACTGCGGTAGTGCCAGCGAGCAAAGTACGGCCAATCTGTGCGCGAACCGGTGGTGATGGCGAGGTCGTGGAAGAAGCTGATTTCTTTTTTTTTGAACTGGCAGGCTCGGGGGGCACGGCTGCTGACGGTGAACACTCGGGGGAGCGATCGAGATAGCAACGGACCGTTACCGTCGGAGCGAGATCATCGAGGATATCGGTGTGAGTTGTCGCCACGAGGACACCAACGCCGCTACGAATCGCTAGTTGGCGAACATTGTAGGCAATCACTTTCGCTAGAGTTCGATCGAGAATGGCGGTGAACTCATCTGCGACGATCCATCTGGCCTTCGAGGCAAGTGCTAAAGCCAGTTGCAGTCGATAGGCCTGCCCATCGCTGAGCTTATTGGCAGGATGCAGAAGCAGTGAGGCTTCAGCCAGACCGCAGGCAGCTAGAATCGGCAGGGCGTCCTCTGCGGGAAGGTTGAGGCTATCGATGACCATGCCTGTTCCGACCGGAAGTTGACCGAGCCAACAGACCTCATCGAGTTGCTTGACCGCCGCGCGAAGTAGTGTCGACTTGCCCGAACCTGACTCGCCGACGAAGGCGACGATGCTGCCGGGTTCAATCGGGACTTCAAGTCCATTGGCAATCGTGGTTTTTGTGGGCAGGGCTGGTAACCCGAAGTGGTTCATGACAATGCGGGCATTGGAAGTGATGGGTGGGTATTGGGGACGATAGTAGGCGGAGAGTTGCATAGTAGGACCTTTGTGGTTGAGGGCTTAGAGTTGGGGAAAGAGTGCATTCATTTGTAGGGTGCGTCTTGACGCACCACTCTTGTTGGATGATCGAGCTATTGTTGTTGACAGTTGAGCGACTCTCTTTTTATGACGACTCGCTGCGAGCGATTGAACACGGTGCGTCAAGACGAACCCTACAGAACTACAAAACTCCCAACACGAAACTCTCAACCATTAACCCTGCGAATTTCGAGGGTGGTTGCGAGATGGGCCTGATGACCAGCGAGCCACTGATCGAAGTGAGGGCGGAGGGTGGTCCACTCATCGGGGGGTAAGCGGAATGAGACTTCAACGAATTCAGGACTGAGGTCTGATGTTGAGAGTTCGTTCATGGGTTGGGGCTGCCAGTTGAGTTCGCGAAGTTCGGCTTCGCTGAAGCCGGTGAGGGTGGCGTCGAAATCGGGGAGTTCGGTCAGTTCGGCGACTAACTCTTGAAGTTTCGAGTGGTCCCAGTCGCTACCAACATGGGCGTTATTAAGGGCAACGTTGAGAGCCTGTTCGCGCTGGAGTGATAGCTGAACGACAGAGACTTCGGTTTAAGTGATCCCTTCGGCCTCAAGAATGGCGAGGCGCTGATGACCGCCAACGATATGGCCGGTCGACTCGTTCCAGATAATCGGCTGGACGAGGCCAAACTCGGTCAATGATCGTTTCAGTCGATCGTACCCTGGCATGCCGGGCTGCAGAACAATGCGGGGGTTGTAGGGGGCTGGCTTCAATAACGAGACGGGGAGCGTTCTAAGCTGCATGATGTTCTTCCTGTGAATAAGGGCGGCCCCAGCGGTCGTTGTGTGCAGGGGGGTGATGTGGGTCGGTTTGCTCATCCGGGTCAAGGAGGTCGGGACTCGATTCGCGGAGGCGGAGCCAGTCTTCCCAGCCGGGGTCGAGGGTTTCGGCGAGTTCTTTCTGGACCAGCTTGAGTGTGCGGCAGACATGGCCGGGGGAGTGGCCGAAGGCGTAGCCGATTTCTTCAATGGGCCAGTGGGCGACATGCCTGAGGGTGAGCATGGCGACCTGTTTCCAGCGTTCGGGTCTGACGTGGGCATAGGAATCATCGATGGCTTTCCAGAGATCTTGCGGTTCGAGCCGTGCCAAAACTGTTTTGAGTCCTTCCTGGTCGCGTATACTCATGTGTTGGGAGCCTTGGTTTGAGTTGGTGGACTTGATGGTGCTGTGCACACAGATCACTTTCACTTCAGAAGTGGTGGTCGACTAGTTGAGATTCGATGTTTTGAAGTGAGATTTTTTGTTTATGTCAGAAGCAGAATTCGAGCGGTACAGTCGACAATGGCGCGACCACCGGATTGGGTTAAGTGGACAACAGAAGCTGGCGCAAAGCCGTGTGCTGCTAGTTGGTTGTGGCGCGCTGGGGACAGTGCTGGCTGATACGCTAGTGCGGGCAGGGCTAGGAAAACTGCGAATCGCTGATCGCGATTTTGTTGAGCTTTCGAACTTGCAGCGGCAAGTTTTGTTTGACGAAGCGGATGTTGCGGCTCAATTACCCAAGGCGATTGCCGCTGCGACCAAGCTACGGGCCATTAACAGCGAGGTGGAGATCGAGCCGGTGGTGGTTGATGTGCGGCCTGCCAACATCATGGAGCTGGCACGGGGCTGTGATGTACTGCTCGATGGGACCGATAACTTCGAGGCGCGGTTCCTGATTAACGATGTGTCGTTAGAGACGGGCATTCCATGGGTGCATGGGGGCTGCTTAGGGGCGAGTGGTCAGGTGATGGTGATTGTCCCTGGGAAGACGGCCTGCCTGAGGTGCTTGATGCCGAGTCCACCGAGTGCGGGTGAGATGGAGACTTGCGAGACGGCTGGTGTGTTGGGGCCTGCGATTCACCTGGTGGCAGCGATGCAAGCACTGGAGGTGATCAAGCTGCTGACGGGGAATCATCAGGACCTGCTGAAGGGACTGATGATGTTTGACAGTTGGGCCAATGTATTCCGGCCGCTGGGTCTGAAGCGGGTTGTTGGTGACGACGGTTGCCCGGCTTGTGTGCGCGGGGAGCGTTTATGGCTGGCAGGTGAGTATGCTTCGGAAGCGGTGAGTTTGTGTGGCCGAAACAGCGTGCAGATTTCGCCGCCGCCCGGGCAGCAGTTGGACTTGGCAAGCCTGGAAGAGAGGCTGAAAGAAACAGGACGTGTTACGCGGAATCGGTTTTTACTTCGCTTTCAGCCGGATGCGAGTGAGTTGGAGTTGAGTGTGTTTACGGATGGTCGGGCGATTGTGAAGGGGACGGATGACCTGGGTGTAGCGCGGGGGGTGTATGCGCGGTACTTAGGGCAGTAGAGGGTACAGTGAGGTCAAAGGGAGAAAGGATTCGTGGTTGCGGTAATTCAACGAGTCCTTTCCCCTCTGATGCCCTTCAATCGAAACACTTTAATCACCGCAAAGACGCAAAGAGCGCCAAGGTAAAGCCTCTCCTTTGCGATCTTTGCTCCTTCGCGGTAGAAGTCTTGACCGTGGGTGACCCCGATTGGCTCGGAAATAATCCAACCGTGGTTGGCTTGTATTCGATCCTACCGGGACGGAGTAGGCGAAGGAGGTGAGTGAAAGTTGTGGATTCCAATGACATATCCTCCTGGCCTTCGGCCCCAGGTATGCGATGACGCCAACCTGGTCCACCCGCCTCTTCCTCGGATGCTTGAGGGAAATCGGAAAAGTTGAAATGCGTGATCAGACCCTCTTTCGCTTGCGGATCGTCACCACGTTGACGATGACATTGTGCTCCGTCGTTTGCTTTACAATATGGTTACGTGATCGTCCTAAAGTTATCACAGCATCAAGTCCGTCAATGCTTTCAACGACCCCCGAAGGATGGTTCTCGGAAAATGAAACAGAGACCAGTCTTCAGTCGACCGCCATCGAACTGCTTCTGAAAGCAAATCAACGTAGCTATCTGAAGCTCGGGGATGAATCGTTTCGGCCATCAATTGTAAAACCTGTGCAGACATCTAAGGAAGTAACGATAAGAGGGTCGCTTGAACTGGGAAATCAAGTGATTGGCTCTTTGGGTTTCGTGCTGGACTCGGGCGAGGGCCGACTTTTTCTTTCCGGTTTGGCCGATGGTCAATCACCTACAGAATTCAAACGATATGTTGATAGTCTCGTTCCGAGCACAAAATGGAATCAACGCAAATACTGGAAGGCTACCGTTCCTGACCTCGTGCTGCGCGGGCGGATAGTTCGGTGTTATCTTCCCACTGTTGAAGAGCAACAATGGGTGTGGTGGAATTCAAAGCCTTACTTGGAAAGGTTATACGTCAGCCTCAGCAGTCACAAACCTCGCTTTCATCACAGAGAATTCTTCAGGGTAGGATTTGATTACTTTATCAACGTGACGGATTTTGAAGTCGCAGAATCAAGCGTAGTTTCAATGACCGAGTAATCTTTCGAGACGGACACCCGCGAGCATTTCCTCAGATCAAGTTCAATCGCCGGTAACCGAGTGAATCTATACTTTTGGAGTAGCAACATGACATTCAAGAAATCGTTTCCGCTTCCGCCAAATGGTGACGTGATAATTCCTCGTTCGCTCGATGCGCTTGGGGGGCCGTTTGTAGTGGGTCAGGCCGAGATCGAGGCAGAGCGTGGCGGACGGGGCGTATGCTGCATTAGTGAATTAAATGAACCAGTCGATTGGATCGATGACTTTGAACACGGTTACTTTCAAGTTCAAGCGGATGGCTCCCGGAAAGTGATCCGCAAGGCCACCGAAGATGACATTCGACAATTTCGCGTCCCAATCTGGGTTCAGTCGCCGGAGTATCCAGTCTGTTGCGGTCAAGAAATGATATTTGTCGGTCAGATTGATGATGATCGCATCTGCACGGAACCACCGCAGAATGCCAAAATGTGGTGGCATGACGCGGCTTCGTTCTATGTATTTACGTGCCCGCAGTGTCTTGAATGCGCTGCGATTGGACAGCAATACTGAGTCCCGTAGCGTGCGGCTTGCCGCACCGTTACAAAGCCATTGGTAAGCAGAAAGACTTTGTTTACCGCGAAGACGCAAAGAGCGCCAAGGGAAAGCTGTAGGGTGGGTGAAGCGACGTCAGGAGTGTAACCCACCGCGATGTCTTGCAAATTGTCCAGAACACGGGCTTTCGGATTCTTTCGGGATTCGAACTGCGAAGGGTATGTTCCCAAATTGAGCAGCTATCGGCGTTTTCGAGAGGGGCGTGTCTATTTCTTCACGGTGGTGACGGCCGCTCGAGCGAAGATTCTCACAACGGAACTGGCTCGCGACTGTCTACGCAAGGCGATCGGTGTTGTCCGCCGCGAGCATCCATTTGAGCTCACAGCGTTCGTCCTGTTGCCGGACCACTTGCACTCCGTTTGGACTTTGCCGGCAGCCGACTCCGATTACTCGACGCGTTGGAAACTGATCAAATCGCGATTCACCCGCACTTGGCTGAAGGCCGGCGGTCCGGTACAAGTCACGTCGTTCAGCCGGAAGCGAAAAGGAGAGCACGGCGTTTGGCAACGACGATTCTTCGAACACACCTGCCGTGACGAAGCCGACCTCAAACGCTGCGTCGATTACATCCACGTCAATCCCCTCAAGCATGGCTTGGTCGAGCGGGTTTGCGATTGGCCTTGGTCGTCATTTCACCGATTCGTCCAGGAAGGGGAATACCCCTCGAACTGGGGGAGAGCCGCCAATTGGTACGGGGACGAATTCCGGTATTTTGAGTGAAGCGACTGTAACATCGATGTCTACCGGGGCGGTGGGTTACGCTCCTGAAGTCGCTTCACCCACCCTACGAAACTCCCGCACCAGTTCCCGGGCACAGCGTTCGGCGGGAAATTGGTCCCGGATGGCTTGGCCGGTGCGGCTGGCAGACTCCCGAGTTGTTTCTGGTTGGCCCAGCAGATCGCACACCACCTTGGCTAACTGCTGAGGGGAGTTGGGTTCAATTAGCCGGGCTGGTTCGCCAATGTGAAACATCTCAGCCGTACCACCGACGTTCGTGGCCACAAGCGGCACGTTCATCGCTGCGGCTTCTAACAGTACGCGGCCGAAGGGTTCCTGGCGGGCGGGGTGAACCAGGAGGTCAAGTTCGGGGTAGAACATAGCGGCCTCTTCCACAATTCCTAAGCGGTGCCAGCGGGCAGGCGGTGGGAGCCGGGCGAACGTCTCGTCTAGTCGCTGGTCAAACTCGATCGACTCAGGCTTTTGGGAGAATCGTTCACCCGCATGGACAAAATGAACACCGGGAAATTGGGCGACGATCTCCGGCGCTGCCAACGCCAACACATCCAGCCCTTTACGCAGATTGATCTGGCCGATCGAACCAATCACCAATGCCTCAGCAGGTAACCCCAGTTGGGTTCGTAACCAGCCCTGTCGTGGCCGGGGTGAGAATTTCTCTAAATCGAGGCCGTTGTAGACGGTCACCACGCGGTCGGCAGGCAGCCCTTGGTTCACATGGTGGTGACGCGTTGCTTCAGAAACCGCAAATAGCCGCTGATGCCGCGCCAACTCAGCCACGGCCGATTCAGTCAGTCGGATGATATCACGCAGGTGGGCCGTCGTGGGGCAAGCCAACCTCGGGACCACACGCCCCAGCCATCTTCCGGCTGACAGGCTATTGGCATGGATGATTTCCGGCTGTCGCGCTTGGGCCAGCCGCACGATGTCTTCTTCGACCTCATCTCGTGGCCTCGGTTCTCCGTTGGGGGTTCGAAACTCGAGCGGCAGATGAGTGATGCCTGCCTGAGCCAGTGCTTCGCCAAACGACTTTCCCCCTCCCGGCCGCTGCGTTGGCCCCCAGGCTTCCAGCTTCCAATCGGGGGCCAGCCGCATGAGCTCGCGAACTGTTGCCAGCAGCGAATACTCTCCGCCGTTAAGGGTGGCATACTCAAATCGAAAGCAGAGTTTCAAATAGTGACTCCTGGTCTCTGCGCGATTTGTGATGCGCCCGATTCTGTCAGCACTTACAGCCTGCCGATCAACAAATCTCGCGATAGCTACTTGCAAATGGGCGTCATCAATCAGCCTGCCAGACCATTTTATTTGTTTAAGAGCGCAACCCGGCCAGATAGGGTAGAGAGCACCGTTTTTTACTTGGAGCCTACCATGTCGGCCACGTCCCCGCTGGCGATTGTCACGACTCACTTTAATCCGTGTGGCTACCAGAAACTGCGCGACAACTACTTCCGGTTTCGAGCCAACTGCGGAGAACTCCCGTTGTTCACGGCCGAGGTCTCCTTCGATGGACGGTTTCACCTGAACGCCGATTGGAATTTCTCAGCCAACCGTCGGCATTGTATGTGGCAGAAAGAAGCACTGATTAATTGGATCGTGCGGAATCTTCCCAGGCAGTTTACCAAGGTCGCCTGGATCGATGCCGATTTGTTGTTTTTGAATCCCGATTGGTATGCCGAAACGATTAATCAACTTGAACAATTCCCCGTGGTTCAGTTGTACGAAAACATCCACTATCCGAACTCGACGGGACGGGTCGAATTCGCGATTCCCTCGATTGTTCGCAAACGCCGCGAAGGGTTAGCCGGTCATGGTCAACCGGGTGGTGCCTGGGCCGCCCGCCGCGACTGGCTGGAAGCCCATTCCCTTTACGATCGCAATATCGTTGGAGCGGGGGACGTGCTGCTGACCTATGCTCTGTTTGGGCAGCGGAGCGGCTACTTGACCGACCGCTCGACCCCCAGCATGAATCGCGATTTCAGGCGGTGGGGCCAGGGGGTGTGGGAGTCAGTTCGAGGCGAGGTCGGCTTGGTCAAGGGTGATCTGGTCCATCTTTATCATGGGTGCTTAACGAACCGCCAATACCCGGAACGGAACGAGTGGCTGTTGTCGGCTGGCTTTGACCCGCAACGGGATGTTACCGTTGACTCAAATGGTCTCTTGGCCTGGACCGGCCGCCAACCTGAATTGGCGTTACGCGTGGCAAGGTACTTCTCCGAGCGCCATGAAGATGACGTCGGCGCCGCGGCCTGACGCGCTCCGCTTAGTGACTGGCTTTGACGACCTTAAGCTGCCGCAATTCTTTAGGAAGGGGGAAGGAGACATGCTCTTCGCGAGTGGTGACTAGTTCGACCGTTGCGCTAAACCGCTCGACGAGATAGTCGATGCAGTCTTGAACGACGACTTCCGGGGCGCTGGCTCCGGCGGTGACCAGGACAGTTTGGGCACCATGGAACCATTCGGCCTCAAGCTCGTGGGCACCGTCAATCAGATAGGAAGGCTTATTGAGGGAGAGACCGATTTCCATGAGTCGCTTGCTGTTCGAGCTGTTCTGGCTTCCCAAAACAAGAATGATGTCGGCCCGAGGAGCGAGCAGGGTGACCGCTTCCTGCCGATTGGTGGTGGCGTAGCAGATATCTTCTTTGGGTGGGCATTCGATATGAGGCCAGCGGCCGCGCAGGGCTTTGATCACCCGGCCAGCTTCTTCGACGCTGAGAGTTGTCTGGGTGAGGTAAGCCAGCTTATCGGTCGGACCAAACGCGAGGGCGGCGATCTCTTCGGGAGTTTCGACCAAGGTGATACTCGCTGGGGCTTCGCCCATTGTGCCGATCACTTCATCGTGACCTGCATGACCAATCAAGATGATGTGATAACCCGCCTTGGCATAGCGAATAGCTTCGAGGTGGACCTTGGTGACGAGGGGGCAGGTTGCATCGATTGTCTGCAGGTTACGGGCCTTCGACTGCTGCCGAATTTCCGGCGAGATGCCGTGGGCACTGAAGAGAAGGATCGAACCTTCGGGGACATCGCTCACCTGGTCGACAAATTTGACCCCTTGCTTAGTGAATCGCTCGACGACGTACTTGTTATGGACAATCTCGTGGTAAACAAAGATTTGGGGCCCGAACATGGCGATCGCCTCATCGAGGCATTCGATGGCCATGTTCACGCCAGCACAAAAGCCACGGGGATTTGCCAGCAAAATTTGCATAACTCGTTCGTTTGCTAGAGGAGTGTCTTGAAATCGCTCTCTTAACCTCTTAAACCGAAAGGAGGCTGATCGATTCAACAGACTTTCTGTTTTCGGACGGCTAACTAGGGCACTCGTTACGACAAAGATAGTCGAAACCGGGCTGCCGATGAAGAGGATGAGGGTGAATCGGGGGCGTGCGGGACTGCGGTTCTACCATTTGGGTGAAGGGTGAAACATGTCGGCTGCTGAAATGACGGTTGGTTTTATCGGGGCCGGTCAAATGGCCAGCGCGCTGGCAAAAGGCTTCATTGGGGCGAAACTGGTCGAGCCGGCGCAAGTGATCGCCTACGATGTCTATCCCGAGGCGGCCTATAAGTTGCATCAGGAGACTGGGTCGCAAATTGCCAGCAGCACGGCCGACGTACTGGCGAAGTCGCGGTTCATTTGGCTGGCTGTTAAGCCGCAGCAGATGAAGACCGTGCTGGATGAGCTGGCTCCCCACTTAACGACTGACCATTTGGTGGTCTCGATTGCGAGTGGCGTTTCATTGAAAGCGCTATGGCAGGGGTTAGGTCACGATCGCCGCATTGTGCGAGTGATGCCGAACACTCCTTGCCTGATGGGTGCGGGGGCTTCGGCCTATTCGCTCGGTGATCGGGCGACGCCAGCCGACGGAGAGCGGGTTGGGAAGTTCCTGTCGGCGACCGGGATCGCATTGCCCGTTCCCGAAAAACTGCTGGACGCGGTGACGGGGCTGTCTGGGAGTGGTCCGGCCTATGTTTACCAGTTTATCGAGGCCTTGTCGGACGGCGGGGTCCGGATGGGGCTCCCCCGTGACATTGCGACGAAGCTGGCAGCTCAGACGGTCCTCGGTGGAGCAAAGATGGTGCTCGAATCGGGGCTGCATCCGGGGGCACTGAAGGATGCGGTGACCAGCCCGGGGGGGACGACGATTGCGGGGCTACACGAACTCGAACGGGGGGCGTTACGGGGAACAGTGATGAACGCTGTCGAAGCAGCAACCCGCCGGTCGGAAGAGTTGGGGAAACACGCGTAGTAAAGCAGCTCTGCCAAGAGGAAAGTTGACCACGAATCTTACGAATTTCACGAATAGGATAACGAGGGGGAAAGTGGTTTGATTTTCTTTTCATTCGTGCGATTCGATTGATTTGTGGTGGCTTCTTTGGAATTGATGAAAACTGATCGCAGGATTGCAGAATCGGGGTGAACACAGCCTGTGCGTTGGCCGTTGCAAAACAGGCTGCTGAAATAACCTGTATTTGGCTGATGGTAGACGGTCATCAGAAAACTGAGTATTGATCGTAAGCTAAATGATGCACTAGAGCGCGATGGCGCGGCATCTTGCTGTTTCGCAGCCCAGCCACGAGATGGCCAGGCCACCCCAAATGAGCAATCCGGGCTGGTCGCATGAAGAAACTGGCATAGCCAGTGGCACACAAGAATCAGAGTAGACAGGAATGAGGGAAAGTCTTTGTGAGACACTCCGCGTGTTGCGGCTGGAGGTGGTTATCGGCGACGGGGAGTGGCTTTGCGGGTTGGTTGGCCGATCCAGCCGCGGCGCCAGAAGAAGCTTAAGAAGCTGATGGCGATGCTGGCCATGATAAGCCAGCAAAGGTAGTAGCCCCAAGGCCACTTGAGTTCGGGCATATTTTCGAAGTTCATGCCGTAAACTCCAGCAACGAAGCTGAGGGGCATGAAGAGAGTGGCGATGACGGTGAGGACCCGCATGATGTCGTTGGTGCGATTGGTGACAATGTTGTAGTAGAACTCGCGGAGGTCGGCACAGGTCTCGCGATAGATCTCCAGAATGTCCATCAGTTGAATGGTGTGGTCATAGGCATCGCGGAGGTAGAGGCGGGTCTCGCGGCTGATGAGACTGGCTTCGCTGCGGGTTAAGTGTAAGACGGCTTCGCGGAAGGGCCAGACGGCGCGGCGGAGTTGCAATAAGTCGGCTCGATAGGCGTGAATCGTGGCCAAGACGCTTTCATCAGGGCCTTCGGGAACGGCATCTTCGAGCTCGTCAACCAGTTCGCCATACCGTTCGATGACCGGGAAGTAGCCGTCGATCACGGCGTCGAGGAGTTCATACATCAAATAGTCGGCCCCCAATTGCCTGACGCGGCTTTGCGATTGGCGAATTCGGTGCCGGACACTATCGAGGCAATCCCCTTTCAGGTCTTCTTGGAAGGTGACGACGAACTTCGGCCCGCAAAAGAGGCTGATTTGTTCGCTGACAATGGGGGGGCCTTGGACCATGCGGGCGACGATAAACAGAATATCGCCATACTCGTCGACTTTGGCTCGCTGGTGGGTGTTGACGACATCTTCAAGGGCGAGAGGATGCAGCCCAAGGAGGTGGCCAATCTCTTTGATTTTGTCGGCCTGGCTGACCCCTTCGACATTGACCCAGACGACGCTGTGCTGGCTTAAGAGGTTAGTGATGTCGCTAAGATGGTCGAGTTGCTGTTCGACCAGTTTATCGGACGAATAAGCGATGACATCGATTCGTTGCTCGGCTGTTTCGTGGGCGCTGGCGATGGTGCCGGGTGCTTCGAAGGGTCGCCGCGTTCGTTCAAACCAGCGACGGGGCTTGCGCTGGGTTGCCAGCGGTGAGGAGTGATTGCCGGTTTGCGGGGAAGAGGAACTGGCTGACGACACAGGCGACCCTTTGCGGCGGAACAGTGGATTGTCAGGTTGAAGAACCGGGTTTGGGTACGATTGGCATTGCCGCCAGACTCATGGACCAATCGCCTGGATTGAGTTGCCTGGCTGATATTGATTGTTGACTGTTGCTGCGCCATGCCCCTGGCTGACGCTTTTTGTAGTTGCGCTATTCGCGTTGATATTGTCCAGGAACCTCGGAAAAGAGAGGGCCGGGTGAAGTTATAGCTGGTGCAGGGTCAAACGATCATGCCCCTCGCTGACGCTTCGGGTTATGAAAAACAGGCTGGATTCACGTTGATTTCACATGGTTGGTCGAGATTCGGGAAAGTGGAAGTTCAATAATCACGCTTCGGGTTATGAATTGGGGGTGCGAGAAGCGGTCAGGGGGTGGAGTGGGATCGTCTGACAATGGAAGAACCCGACGATTGGCCTCGTCGGCTCGGTGGGCGTTCTTTGGTGAGCGTTTCGCGGTGTGCGCCTTTTCGGGAGGTGTTACTTATGGGCGAGTTCTTTGATGCGGGCGACGAGGTTCGTCCAGATGGCCCCGGTAACGGAGCAAACAATCAAAAGCCAAATCAGGCTGATGGCCAATAAGGTAACGACTTCTGATTCGTTACCTGGCCAGCCGAGACGTAATCCCCCCGCACAACAGCCGAGGAAACCACTGCTGACGTAGACGATTCCAACCGATGCCAGAAACGCGGTATTGCGCAGATAGAGGGACAGAAGGGCGGTCAGGTTGAGATGAATCCAGAATAGGCTGATTCCCCAAAAGATGTAGCCGAACACTAATGCAACGTCTGAGGGACGAGTTTCGTAAGCTCTCGCAAAGAGGGAAACAAAGAATAGCAACGTTGGGGCCATAAACATGACGAACGTCGGGAGGAGAGCCACCCAGGCAGCGAGCACTTTCTCAAAGATAATCCAGGAGAGGCGGTTGGGGATCAGGATCAAGGTGGAGAGGGTTTGATCCTTAATTTCGACGGCGAAGGCACGTCCGGCCAAATGGCTGGCATCGGCAAAGAGGGCAAGGCTTCCGACGACCGACAATGTCCCGAGGATCGCTTCCCCGTTGGTGTAAGGGGTCCACATGAGAACAACAACAAGAATACCAACAGCTCCCAGTCCAAGGACTCGGCCTAAGGCACCCCAGCCGCCTCCATAGAGGAAGTGATAGTCTTTCCACGCGATGGGGTAGCTCCAAACCAGATTGGGTGTAGCACGCTGTTCAGACTTGGTGTTTTGGACGGTTGGCAGAATTCGGATACGCCAGGCAGCGGTTTCGTCGGCATCGTTGAGGAGCCAGGGGGAGACAATCCATGCAGTGAAGAAGCAGATGGCACCGGCAGCGATGTCAAAGAAGAATTGGGTCGAAACGAGTGGGCCGGTGAACGAGGTGGAAAAGCATTGGCTGAGCTGTTTAAAGAAATTGGCGTCTTGCCAAAATTCCAGGACCCAAGAGACGAAGGGGATAACGATCGAGGCGTATTCAAGCAGGCTGGAGATGATCCAGGGGGCCAGATAATAGAAGGCGAGGAGGGCCGTCATCAGGCGCGAGGCTTGAGTTGAGGTCGAAGCCAGCACTGAGCATAAGAGGCCCAGGTTCGCGACGAGAATGAGATGAGCAGCCAGGGCGAGATAGGCGCCGAAGACGTGGTGATAGGTCAGACCACCCATCGTGACGGCCAGCAGGAAGAAAGGGACTTGCAGGCTGAGGAGGACCAGGGCTTGGATTTGTCTGCTGGTTGACTTGCCGAGGAGGAGGCCGAGGCGACTGATACCGGCGATTCGTAATAGGCCAATGACGCCGTCTTCTTTTTCTTCGGTGATCACGTTCGAAAAGCTGGAAAGTCCACCGGCGATCAAGAAGAAGGTGGTGACGGAGATCATGGTTCCGAAGAAGGTCAGGCCGGGTGCATCCTGATACTCGACGGTGGCTATGTTGCCGAGCATCGAGAAGAGCATGAAGCCAACGAAGGCGAAGCGAATGCCATTGGCCAGGATGCTGCGGCAATCCTGAGTTAAGGCCCTGTTGAGTAGTGCCAAGATCCCTGGGGCGATCATTCGTTCCAGCATGGCAGACGGGCTTCCTGATAGAACCGGGGCTTTGGTGCGGGGCGTTATGCAAGCCCGCAAGAGGTCATACGCCCACTATACCAAGATTCAATCGGGGGTGAATCAAGTGGGGTGAATTGGGCTGTTTGAGGGTTGACGCCGCGCCTTTTGCATTGAGATTGAAGAGAAAACACAGGAGTGAGTGTTGTCATAACTTGCGGAGGCTTAAACGGTCGATGCCCCTCGCTAACGCTTCGGGTTACGAAGAAATAGGTTTAGTTTACGGTGTTTTCTCCCGAGATTGGTTGGTTGAGATGCAGAAAACTGCAACTTCAAAACTGACGCTTCGGGTTACAAAGAGATTCTCAAGATTCGCGGTGTATCCGCGTGGTTGGACAGCACTAAAAGAAACGCAACGTGTGTCTTGCGCTATGCTGGAAAATCAACCGTAGGCCGGGGCCGATTGGCCCAGTGACCTGATGCATCAGCTCCACTCACCAGAACCCCTTTTTGGTTCCAGTCCATATAGGCATGGACATCGGCGGCTGCGTAGCGCAGCGTCAATCCGCAACGACGGCGGGTACTGTTGTTGGCTTCTGAACCATGCAGCAGCAAATCGGAATGGAGCGAGATCTGCCCGGCCGCCATGTCGTCGATCACTTCATGACCGTACTGAAACGGGTTATCGATCGTCTGGTTAAGGACGTTGTGCTCAGCCGGATTGCTGGGGCGAAACGTCATATGACCATGATGATGCGAACCAGCGACAAACCGCATGCAGCCGTTCTCGACATCGGCGTCGTCAACGGCTAACCAGGCAGTCACTGCCTTGGATGGGGAGAGTGGCCAATAACTGGCGTCTTGATGCCACGCGACCGCCTTGCCATCGCCGGGCATTTTGCAGAAGAAGTGTGAGCCCCAGCCGACCACGTTTGGCCCAAGAATATCCGATACGGCCGCGACAATCTTTTTGTGAGTGAGCATATCCCACACTCGACCGAACTTGAGATGGGCCGAGCTGATCGAATAACTGTCCCCACCCGCTGCGACGACCTTGGCCAATAGTTCATCAAAGTAGCTGCGAATACTGGCGATCTCGGTTGGTGAATAAACCGGAATCCCTTTCACGTAGCCATACTTGTTGAATTGGGCCACCTGCTCTGGGTTTAGCACAGATGGCGAAGTCGTCGTCGATGGGTGAAACCGCAAGTCTCGTTCGATGGTGGCGAGATCGTTCTGGTCTGGCACCGCTTTGAACTCGGTTTGCATGGCCATTGCAAGGACCCTTTCTTTCCCCCCAGGCGCTCGGGGATCGCAGGCGCGTGAGAACCAATTTGGGATCGGGAGAACGAACTTCAGGACAGGCTGATATGGCGAACTTTAACTGACGACGATCGTCGTTCGTACAAGCCTTGCTAGATTTTCAGAGAGACGCGAAAGAAAATCGCTTGCAGCAGCATCGGTCGCCGTCCATCGATCGTCAATAGGTCTCTAGCTGATTCGACTTTTTTCCCGGCATTCCGGCGGGTGAATAGCCTGGGCAATTGATCTGGCTGAGGGCTCCGAGCGTCCCCCTACCGAAGATTGACTTTCGTCCTATTCGGCTCTAGCCTGATCTAGCTGTGGCAACTCATGTTGCACGCTCGACAGGCTTTGCTGGTCGCTAAGCCGCAATCACCCTCGGTCGAGGGTTGTTCGCACTTCCAATTCGTCCACGTTGGCAATTCGTCAACATTTGGCAATTCCTTAACTTTGGCAAGGGTTTTTACGATGTCTCGCCCGGTCACGTTGTTTACTGGTCAATGGGCCGATTTGAAGCTGGAAGATTTGTGCAAAAAGGCCCGCGAGTTTGGCTATGACGGCTTGGAACTGGCCTGCTGGGGGGACCACTTCGAAGTCGACAAGGCGTTGTCTGACGACACCTACTGCACTCGCAAGCGCGAGCTTTTGGAACGCTACGACCTGCAATGCTTTGCGATTTCCAACCACCTGGTTGGGCAAGCCGTGCTTGATAACATTGACCTGCGGCACAAGAGCATTCTGCCTGCTTATGTGTGGGGAGATGGTAAGCCGGAAGGGGTCAATGCCCGCGCCATCGAAGAAATGAAGAACACCGCTCGCGCTGCCCGCAAGTTGGGAGTCGGTGTGGTGAACGGGTTCACCGGCTCGAGCATTTGGCACATGATCTACGACTTCCCGCCAACTCCGAAGTCGATGATTGATGACGGCTATAAGCTGTTGGCTGAACGCTGGAATCCCATCCTCGATGTCTTCCAGGAATGTGGCGTCAAGTTCGCATTGGAAGTTCACCCGACTGAAATTGCATTTGACATCTATAGTGCCGAACGGTCGCTGCACGCCTTGGGCCGCCGCGAAGAGTTTGGCTTTAACTTCGATCCATCTCACCTAATCTGGCAAGGGGTGGATCCCGTCGAGTTTATTCGCGCCTTCGCTGATCGGATTTACCACGTCCATATGAAGGACGCGAAGGTCACCCTGAATGGTAAGTCGGGGATTCTGTCGAGCCATTTGTCGTTCGGTGATCAACGTCGCGGGTGGGACTTCCGCAGCGTCGGTCGGGGTGCTGTGCAGTTTGAAGACATCATTCGCGCTTTGAACGCCGCCAAGTACGAAGGCCCGCTGTCGATCGAATGGGAAGACTGCGGCATGGAACGTGAGCAAGGGGCGAAAGAAGCCTGCCAATTCACCAAGAATGTCGACTTCAAGCCGAGCGGCCGGGCGTTTGACTCGGCATTCTCTGAGTAATCTTTGCAGTCTTTCGACCTCTCCCATCATCTGCTCGGGTGGCACTGCTGGCTGGTCCAGCAGTGCTATCCTGGGGGCAGGGTGGGTGCTAATGAGATACCACGGTGCGGCAAGCCGCACTTTTGAAGTGGTTTCAAAACCCTCTGGCGGAAAAGTCGGGACCGTGATTTGCTGTAGGAAATCTGCCTCCAACCGGGTTTTGAAACAGTCCCTACAAGTCCTTGTTCTCAGGCTTCCCTAAACGGCACATCATCATGACCAACCCTGCATCATCTGGCTCAAAAGCCAGCACAATCGCTGGCTGGATTTTGACAATCCTGTTGTCTGCTGTTTTGTTAGGCCCCAGTGCCGGAAGCAAATTCGCCGAATGGGAAGGGAAAGAGGCCGAGTTCGCCAAGTCGGGTTTCACGACTGCCCAGATGTTTAACATTGGGATTGTGGAGGTTGCTTGCGCCTTGCTTTACCTCTTTCCACCAACAGCGTTTCTGGGGGCGATTTTGCTGACCGGATACATGGGGGGGGCCATTGTCACCCATGTTCGCGTCGGTGAGCTGTTCGTGCCGCAGGTCGTGATCGCCATTCTGATCTGGGTGGCCCTGGCTCTTCGTCGCCCGCACCTTTTCAAAATGTTGTGGCAACCATTCGGCCAGTCGAAGGCCAATTGAGCACTTCTGCTTGAGAACACGACCCAAAGCCATAGGTAAACCAACTGC
The DNA here is from genome assembly GCA_027483145.1 of Planctomyces sp. Lineage (GTDB taxonomy): Bacteria > Planctomycetota > Planctomycetia > Planctomycetales > Planctomycetaceae > JAIXVG01. The sequence continues at coordinate 428 of JAIXVG010000436.1, read as the reverse complement.
GTTTTCCGGCGAGCCGATTGCGTGAGCGATCGAGTTCTTCAATCGGAGCACAATCCCGGGTGGCCCGACCACCAGGCGGCCGGGCCACCCGTCGGTGTTTCCTTCAAAATCGCCTCTGGCACTCAGAACCGAACGATCGGGATTTGGCATCGTCGGCTTGGCTGGGGCTTGCCCCCTCAACCCCTACGCTTGAATGGGTAAAACCAAACTCCATACGGCAAGAACCGGACGGGGACTGGCGTGGCGAATCGCACGGGGTTTTGCAGTTCCCACGCTTGCATCCCAACGAGCAGGTCGGCCGGAACACAGGCCGACGAAGCATCTTGCGGGGTAGCAGCCCGGCTATGGACAATTTCGACCGAACCAACCAATAGACCCACCGGCAGCCCGGTGGCAAAGACCTGATGCTGCTCCATCGCGACTGTTGC
>JAIXVG010000201.1 GCA_027483145.1 Planctomyces sp. | reverse complement strand
CACCAATCAAAGATTGAGTCTTCTTACTCGGTACATTTCCACCGTAATAAAAAAGATAACACCAAGTTAACGGTATAAGAGAAACATATATAATCATCTCGATAATCGGTGGCCACGCACTATCAGAGCCGTACGGGGGAGCAAAACTGCGAAATGCGAGAAAGGCCGCAACGATTTCAACGGGAATGTATTTCGATACTCTCTCCAAGTAGTTTTCAAGAACGGTCTGGTTTTCAAGTTTCTCCCCAGCATTCAGTGCTCCTCGAATAGATGAAGTAGAGGATTGGTCAGAGACAAGTCGAGCCATTCGTATCACTCCTAATTGAATTCGCTGGTACGTAAGAAAAGGCTCTCTTGACGCTTCGGATTGCTTTCGCAATTCGAACTGCAGCGAAAGTGAGCCACCTTAAAGCTCTTACTAAGGCATAAATCATTCAGTCTTCGTCACTAATAGCTGACCACCGAACATTCTAAATCAGAAGTTTACAGAGTCATTCTTGTAACTTTCAAGGACACGATGATCACCGCCCTTAATATTAGCTGTAGTCAATTCTGTTTCGCTTGCCCCGCCTAGACGCGTCATCGTTGAATCCGTCGTACAATTGAACGCGCCATCGACGCGATCGCCGGGTTCCACTGGCTCCACCGGTGTCTTAGCCTTCTTTCTTTTCTCTCGTCTCCCCCTCTTCTCTTCTACCTCAACCCTCAACTCCCAACCATTTGTTGATGAAAAATGTCCACCAACGCGCAACCCCTCCAGATAGGTTGAGGGGACAGTTTTTGCACCATCCCCTTAAACGAAGGTTGGCCAACCCCAGTTTGCTTTTTCGCTCATTCCGCTACCGAGACGAACGCCCCTGGAACGGGTTATGGGTTCAGACGGCCCGCAGCTTGTTGCCAGGGACCACGATGCGATCGCCGACCTCCCTTTTAAGGGACTTATTCGGCCTTCCGCATGCAGGTTTTCGTTGTCGGTAGGCTGCCGGCAGTTGTTTTTTGCGATTTGATGACAAACCCAAAACCCGCAAGCGAAGGTAACCAACGAGTCTTCTATTCAGCCTGACAAATAAACCGAACAACAACGGTACGACAAGCCGCACTTGATATCCGAAAGACGCTGCAGCCTTGAAACTGCGTGGTTGTTCACCCAGCGTGCGCACGCAGCTTGAAAGGATTAAGAAGCAGCAAGGCCCCACACACTAACCACGCAGCAGCCAGTAGCAGTCCCCACGTACTGCCAATCAACAGCACAAGCAACACCGCCACCACAATCACGAAGCCCCAGCGTGCGGCTCGGCGATTCCAGGCTGTCAGCTGTTCCAATAGCAGCGCTCCGAGCAGCACCAAGAGCCAATTCGCGGCAACATCTGGGGCCTCAGCAACAGACGCGTCTGCAGAATCGGCAACAGGCGAATCTTCATCACGAGGTGCCAGCGCCAGCGGCCAACTGGTTCCTACGTTTACTCGGCTACCCGCAAAAACCTGCTCCTTTAGAGCAACTGGCGATAGATAAACCAGCCGACTTTCCTGCTGATTTGCATTGAGGGCAAACAGTTCAACCACTGGAGGGTCCGCCTTGATGCTCCAGCGGTAAAAACCCGCAAGATCAATGACGCTTGTCCCCAATAGTTCCGCAGTACCCGCCGCAGGTCGCAGGCCGTCAGCTAATCTCTGAACAGTAACTGCTGAAGCGTCATTTGCTGGTAACGGCTGGCCGACCAATCGCTCGCGGTTCTGGTATGGACCTTGAACGGCAAAGCGGACGGTCTCGTGCAATAATGGAACGAATACATGCCCCCAGACACCCAGCGTACTCCAGCGGCGATCGAGCGAGGTTGTCCAAACAACGACACGGCCGCGACCAACCGCCTGCTCGACCACCAGCGCCGCATCGTTCTGAAGCCTGAGCGCCACCCGGCTCTCAGTCGTTTCGGAACGAGCAAGCCCCAACCCCTGTAGCACCCGCACCTGTTCCAGACCCGCATTTCGATTTCCGCGAAAGGGACGCATAATCGGATGAAGTAACTCGCTGGTCGATAACCCCCATCCCTCTTCGGGTCGTCCTTCTTCGGGCAATGGTCCCGTCCAGAAACCTGGCAGCAAACTGGTTGAACTGCTGCCTCTCGAATCGTTCGCTCCCCCTAACGCCCTGTTGTACAAAGCGAGGTTCATATTAGCTGAAGGGATAATCACCAAGCCCCCGCCGCTCATTACGAATCGCCGCAATTGGTCCCCTTCAGCCACCGTGGGGGCAGACACTCCGGCCAGCACGACGCACTGGTATCGTGATAGATCGGTTCGCGAGAGCAGCCCTTCCGCAGCGACATCGACCCGAAACGGCCCCACGCTTGGTCCCCCCGTCGCGACTGGTTCCAGGGCAAGCTGCACAAACTCAACCGTACTCAGAACCTCGCCAGTTTGGGTTGGTGGGCCGCACACAAACACCGATATTGGAGGCTGAACAACGACCACTGTTCGCCGCAAGTTGTCGGTTGGCAATCGATCGACAGCTGCCTGACTGCGGCATTCAACTTCGACCTTGAACTCACCCGGTTCATTGAGGCTCACTTCGAAGTCGGCCGATGCTGTCTGACCGGCTGCCACCACAATCGATTGAGTCCCGATAACCGCATCATCAATGCGACAAATGACCGATACCTGCTGCGAGTCGGTTGCCTGGTCGGCCTTGATCGCAGCCGACACAACAATCTTTGTCCCGGCAGCGACCACGCTTTCCGATAAAGAAACAT
>JAIXVG010000131.1 GCA_027483145.1 Planctomyces sp. | reverse complement strand
GAAGCGAGTGGTGCCTCATCAGATGACCAAGCCGTGCAGAAGGACCATGTTTTTCTGTCGCCATGCCAGAATCTGGAGTCGGAACACAACACGACTCCGTTTGCCGCTAAAGTGAACGATGGAGGGTTCTATTACACCCCTGCTGCCGGGGGGAATTCGCAGGCTGGCAATACCCCCGAAGGTGGTCTTCGATCGTACGGCAGCATGACCTACGCCGGGCTCAAAAGTATGGTCTTCGCCGGTCTCACCCCAGATGACCCTCGCGTTAAAGCCGCGTATGAATGGATCCAGAAGTTCTACACGCTGGCAGAGAACCCCGGTATGGGGCAGCAGGGGATTTGGTACTATTACATGGTCATGGCCAAGGCACTCGATACTCTCGATGTTGATGCCGTCGCCGACGCGAGCGGTACCAGCCACAATTGGCGGGCCGAATTGCAAGCCGAGATCCTTGCAAAGCAATCTTCAAATGGAAGCTGGGTCAACCCCACCCCACGCTGGCTCGAAGGTGACCCCAACCTCGCAACGGCCTATGCACTCATTGCGCTGGCTCACACGGTTGATGAGTAGTGCGGGCCGCCGCAGCTCGCAAACGAAACAGTCTTATGGCAGCCTCAAAAGTGTAATTTCTCACACAGATTGGGTCTTGTCTCTGTGTGCCACTGTCTTCGCCAGTGCGCTGTAGACTAAGTGTCGGTCCAAGAATGCAGTGGCAGAGCTACTGGGACCCAACCAGAATTCTTAAGCGTAAACATGCACTAGCAATGTCTGCTATCGTTAACCGGCAGAAAATCGTGCCATACTGCACCACCAGGAAGTGTTTGGTCAGCCGCAAACTCCAGATGAAGAATTCGCCTGTTTTGCGTTGTCCCCGGGGATGAACTACCACTGGCGTGTGGCAACAAGGGGCGCATTGCCAGCACATCACCGTCGTCAGACAGAATCCGCACCGGCCTGAATTCATCAATTCGCAATACCTTTCCCGTCAAGTGCCCACCCGGCAAAACTTCCAGCGGCCCATTTTCGGCGGTGTTGGCGTCAAGGTGAATCCGCAGAGTCAGCATTCGGTTTAGCACCTCCAAAGGAGCCTCCGTATGTAGAATACCATCGCGCAATCGCGGCGGAGAATAAGTCTCATCGGGCTCGCAGTCGTCGGCAATGGCAATCTTCATGTCTTTATGCCACGGCAGTGCCCATGTCATACCCGGGGGCTTGTCGAAGTAGAGTGCTCGGACCAGTCCTGCGTTAGTACCCAGCACCGCATTGAGCAACTCCGTCAGCGACAACTTCTGCCAGCATCCTTGAACGAATGGCGCAATCTGCAGCAGGCTTCGGGCTGCGTAGACTCCACCCTGGCGGTGATAGACCGCGCTATGTGGTGGTTTTGGTAACAGATCGGTTGCTAGCGCCAGTTCGGCCAATGCGGCTTCGATTTGGCTTTTGATGTTTGCAACTTCTGTTTCAGAGAAGACACCCGCCAACAGGCAGTAGCCCTCTTTATCTAATCGAGATAACCGATCGCATAGTTCGACATATCCAGTTTTCGCTTGCCAAGAATCCTGCTTCATCAATCAAGCCCCTCTTTGTGGCCGTTGGGCGATTCGAATATCGCGGAATTCATTGTACCGAGCAGAATGCGCCATAAATCGACCGCGTCCGCAGGCTTTTGAGCTGGATTCCCCTTGACCGCCAACTGCACCAGTTTTATGAAAGCCAGTATTAGCGGGAAACCGCAAGTCTGATATTGGCTAGGAGGCCCGAGCGATGCAGAACTGGATGTCGGCGAAAATGGCTCGGCCCGTTACGGGATTGTTCACCATAACAGGTCTCATGGTCCTGGTTGCAGTGGTTGCATTCGCCTCTGGATTTGGTGGCTGCCAATCGGCCGGGCCACTCATCGCAGCCTGTCCGTGGCCTTCCCCCGTTCAGTCGGCGGAGATTCTGAAGCTGGCTCCACTGGGGACGCCCCGATCAGAGGTGCTGGAAAAGCTCAAGTCGGCTGGCATCAGTGGCAACTCCGGAGCCAACGAGTCGATCTTCTATTGCGACTTGTGGAAGCAGCCCAGCGGCGAAGTCTGGCACATCAATGTCGTGCTCCTCTTCGACGCAGACGATCAGTTGTACGCAACCAGACCTGCTGTTGCAGCGACCGATGAAACGGCGAAGTCATAACTCGCAATCAACTGTCGGTCGTATTGAACGAAGTTCAGCGCGGTTCCGGACTGTTAGCCGCCGCCGCTTCATCGACTTCGTGTGGACGGTAGGCCAGCCGATAAATGTGAACCGCTCGGTCGTGCCCGCCGGTCGCCAGCATTGCTCCATCGGAACTCACCGCCAGCGTTGAGACCCGGGCGGCGTGGTCCTCTAGCTTCTGAACTTCGTCTCCGGTTGCAATGTTCCAAATCCGCACATCGGCCTGCCCGGCAAACCCGCCACCGCTGCAGCTAATGGCAAACTGGCTATCGGGCAAAACTACGACTCCATTTGTTGGGCGCGTGTGCCCCGCAAAGTACCCAAGGGCCTTACCTCCATCGATCTCATAAACGTGAACTTCTTCAGCTACGCCAGTCGAAAGGAGTAACTTACCATTCGGGGAAAACGCGACTGATGTCACGGCTTTCTTGTGCAGTTTCCAGCTTTGAATCAGTTCGCCACTCGTTGCGTCATACAGCAGTGTGGCACCCGGCTTGGTCACACGAGTCTCATCACCGATGGCGGCTGCGATAAACTTCCCGTCAGGAGACCAGGCCACCCCATTGACGGCGAATTCTGGATCACCGATTCGACTTTTCACTGTCCCAGACTTAACGTCGTAAACACGGATCGATTCATCATCGCATCCCGAAACGAACTGAGTTCCCGCAGGAGACAAGGCCAGGGCAGTCACCCCCCCAGTATGTCCCGCATACTCTTTGGCGATTTCCCAGGCTGGGATACCTAACAGTTGGCAACTGCGATAGGCACCAAATAAAACCCCCGTTCCATCGGGCAATGCGATCAAGCCACGAGCCAGTCCGCGCTTGATCGGCGTTTTGCTAGTGATCTCGCGCTCGGCTAGAGCGAGCACCTGAACCTCGTTTTCCAGGCCAATAAGCAACTTTTGCCCGTCGGCCGAAAATGTCAGGCTTCCGACTCGCGAAGGAAGGTTCCCAAGCGAGGTAAACCGTTGAGCGTGTGGAACGCGCGATAACGACTGCTCGGCCTCATCAGCCTTCAACGAAGCCCGGTCGGCCATGCAAAGCGCCAAGATCGCAATGAGAAGTCGCATCGCAGAAGAAATGGTCATCGGCGACCCAAATTTCTCTCGCGAAACCGGACTGGCTGACGGCACGAACGTTCGAGGTTTGAAGCTAATCATTAGCGAGTTCTCGAATAACTGCTGTTGGGCCGTGAATCGAAAATGACACTGTCTTGGCCCGCCACTCTTCCGCCTCCGCTGACACACCGGGCAATCCAAACCACGATGCCAGATTAAAACGGCCCAGCCTCCGGTACCCCGTGTACGATGAACAAAATCGCGGATTCAGTTCAATGATCGTTGGCTGACTGTCCACGGTGTCGTCGTAGACTAAATCGACTCCGACATAACCTGCTAATCCACAAAGCTTGCCCGCTAACTCATTTGTGCAAGTTTCGAGCCGTTGCATATGAACTGTTGTAAGACTAGCAGGAATCTCCCCCCCCCGATACTGGAATCTTCCATCTTTCGACAGCGTTTGAACCGCAACTGGCAGCCTCCTGACGGTCTGACCATCGCCAATCCACGCCACCGATAGCGGCCGACCTCGAACAAACGCCTGCCCGATGGCAACGGTTTGCGAATCATCAAAGGCCAATCGAGCCACTCGCAAGTCGTTTTCGTCTTGAACCAGGAACGTGAGCGTTCCCCCCGCACCATCAATTGGCTTAATCACCCATGGGGGCTGGCTGAGGGCCTTAAGCTCTCTTAACCAATTCTTCGTATTGGGACTGAGGTGGCAGGTGGCTGGCCCCAAAAGGCCATTCTCGCCCAAAAACCGGGCAAATCGCAGCTTGTGTGTTCCCAGCTCAATCAGGTCTAAAGAGGCGTTGAGGGAATGCTTCCCGGCCGCTTTCACTCGACCGACAAGGTCGGCTAGTAGCCCCCCCGTCTCTGGAGCAATAACCAGCGTCGCATCGGCCGCCGTGACCTGTTCATCGAATCTCGCGTGGGCTTCCTGCAGATTCGTCACCCACGTAGCGCAAACGTTTGGCCCGTGGGGCAAGTCTGGTGACGGATTCTGTTGTAACTTCTGCAACCACTGATGAACAAATACGTCGCCATTACTCGCCTGCCCCACGCCTTTCGCACTGATGCACAATTGCGTGGCGACTTGAATTCCCCGCAATCGCCCGAAATCAGCGAGGCAGGCCCCCAGCATCGCCATCCCTTCCGGCAGCAGCGAATCGATCTCTGCCCCGTCACCCCCCAGCCCACTGGTGCAGTACTCGCAGATGAACAGCCTCATGTTGACCGGTCGTTTCGCCAGAGAGTTTTCTCTGTCGCCTCAATCAGCGGAGTTCTCAATACTCGTTTCACGCCACCTGCTTTGAGCTGAACCACATCGCAACGGCCACCACGCTAGCACCGCGAAACATCAATCTTCTCTGTCCCTGGTTCACTCATCGATCCGCCTTGTTAGTCCCATGCAGGTCTGCCCCGCTCGCCCCATATAAAAATAGGTGCAATAGTGAATCCGCCAACTTCCTCGTCAGGGACTTCTGAGGTCGTTTCTTTCGAGACAGCAAATTCAACGTCTGGTCCATCAAACAGCAAAAGCCCAACGCCAGAAAGTCGGGGTCAGACTGACGCAGCTGGCCGGTGACTAGCCCCTCTTTCATGATATCAACGACCATCGCAAAACGCTGCTTAGTAACGCGCTCCAGTACGCGCTCAATCTCAGCGATTCTTGGGCCGAAATACGTCTGAAACATTAATCGAGCTGCCAGCGGATTGCGGGAGCAATGCACGAACGATGCGTTCAGCAGCAGACTCAACTTGGCCACGCATCCGGCTGCCGACTCCAGTTCCTGCGTCAATAAGTCCTGGGACGCGGCATAATGCTGCTCTACCAACGTCGTAAACAGGCTTTGCTTGTTAGAAAAGTAATAGTAAAGCGTGGGCTGGGTGACCTCGGCTGCTTCAATAATGTCCCGAATGCTGGTCGCCGCGTAGCCTCGATCGGCGAACAACCTCAGGGCATGCTCAAGAAGCTTATCGCGTGTTTGATTGTCGCGAGCGAGTCGGGTTCTCATGGGGCTGTCCCCACTTCTTTACGAGGCTGCCGAGTATCGTGCCCCAGGTTATCGAAGATTGTATGAATCAGGTCTTCGGTCCGTTGAGACGTAATCAAGAAGAAGCAGAACAGCATTTCGTCAGTTGTTTCTCCTCCCCACGTGACCCGTTTTGGCGGGGATGACGGGTTCGATGGATTGGCAGCCGAGTTATCGAATGCGGCCTCAACCTTCAGAACCGTTCCAGCTGGCAACGTAAAGGGTTGCTCATAGTAATACTCATCCTGCCAGTTGTAGTTCCAGCGTTCAATGTCAATCAGAGTTTCCGGTTCGCCGTTTGGCCTCGTGGCCGTCACCTTCATCGATTTACCCAGCAAATGCATATGGGGCACAATTCCCACCAGCACGACCTCCTTCGGAAGCCGGTAAGTGGTCGAGCGAAGATAGTTGGCATTACCTGCCGGAATGTCCATTTCATAGTTAGCCATCCAGACACTGCCAACCAGCTTGGCTGGCTGGCTTAACGATTCGGCAACGGGGTGATCAACGAAGAACAGTCCAATTTCAGATTGATCCTGCTCTTCACGCCCGGTCGGATGGTAATGGACTTGTACCACCAGATCGCTTCCTGCTTTCAAGTACCGCCCCATTTCGTTGGGTAGCCGCCGCGCAGTATTGCCGACGGACCACCCTCCTAGTGCACCACTGGGGAGAAATCCTGGGCCTCCAAAATTGCTATATCCGGGCTCTGGAGTGGCAGCATCAAGCTTCCTGGCTTGTCCCTTATCATCAAGAAACAAGACGGCGTGATGCACAACCCCTTTGTTTCCAGGATGAAATTCCACCGCCGCTACCAACTTGTCTTCTGGAATAACAATTGGAATCACAAAGTTCTGCAGAAGGTCTGGTCCATCAGCCGGGACGGTAAACATCTCCGACATTTTGACGACTAAATCGGGCTTACCAAGTTGCCATCCCTCCGCAAACTCAGCTGGTGGTGGCAGGTCTTCCGGGTCCCCTTCAGGACAGCCGGTGTTAACCCAGTCCTTAATCAGCTTCAGTTCTCTATCCGATAGCCATCGCTCTCCAACCAGTTGCGGCTGAGAGTGCGGACTGGGCATCCAGGGAGGCATAAGGCGACGCTCGGTCACTTCGGCCATCATCTCGGCGTGAGCTTTGACTTCCCGATAGGCTGTTAATGGAAACGGAGCCACCTGCCCGGGGCGATGGCAAGTCTGGCATCGAGACTGAACAAGGGGGGCAATGTGGCGGGTATATGTCACTTCAGTCGATGTTTCTCCCCGGTCAGACGGAAAGAGACATCCAACCGGTGGAACAGATGTCGTCACTGGGACTTCTCCCTTGAGGGCCGATTCGATAGCCGCATTCAGATAGTGATGTTCAACGTGTGGTCTGCGCCGCCCCAGTGACTCATAGGCGTTGTTAATCGCACCTCGATACAGAAGTTTCCCCGAATCCCCGATAACAAACGATTCTGGAAGATGTGTTGGCCCAAGCTCCCCGGCCAACAAGCCCGAAGCGTCGAACAGAATCGGAAACGTCGCCTTAAACTTGGCAAAATGGGCCGCTGCTTCTTGGCGGGTCACCATTTCATCGCAGATTACCCCAAACACATCTACTTGGCGTCGATGCTCCTCGGCCAACTTGTTCAGCGTAGGTATGTAAGAGTTGGAAATCGGGCATGTCGTTGACAAAAAGACGAAGGCCCTGACCTTCGGCGTCGACAACGCGTGTCGCTTCCCTTGTAGATCAAGCAGTTCAAAACCCAGCGATAAACTGGGGTGGGCCGACTTCTCAACTGTCGCATCCTCGCAGTAGCCCCAGTTGCCCCAAACCACTGCCAACAGGCAGGTTAGCCCTCGTAAACCAATCATCATTCTCTCCTGGAAAGCGACTTTTCAACTGTGGACAAAACCTAACGATCGTTATACGATACTCCCGCGTCGGAATTCTGGTTTCAAGTCACCAGTAAAAATTGTTGGAACTTTGAACAAGTCTTCACTGTCGCGCCGAGCCGACGATTCTTCGCCGAGGCACCCACTCCCCACCGAGCCGACCACGCGAGTGATCGGGTTCTTGCTCTCGAACGTTGATCGGTTACACGTCCAGCTACTTTGCCCCAATCCCATTCACCCGATTGGTTGTCTTGGCATTTCGGACGAACAGCGAGCACGCGTCGGAGACTTCCCTTTAGCTTGAATTAGTTCACTTCTCGCTCCACACTGTTCCAGTAATACGGGCCATCACCGATCCGGCCCAAGCAAGTCTACTTCGATCAAGACTTGATCGAGAAAGCCTCGTCTGCCACTTCATGAGTCGCTTCAGTCGTCCACATCCCAGATCAACACGAGGTTACTATGTTCCGGGTATCGTTGCTGACGATCGTCTTGGCCTTTATTTACCTGATCTTCGGAGGGCCGCAGGTCGTTCACGCCGAAACGATTGCCACCTGCGGCTCAGGTTGGTTGGAGAAGATCGACGGAACTCTAGTCCTGCACCTGAAGGGAACCCCATATGAAATGGGTTTTCAACATGGTGCGCTTCTCAAGTCTCATGTTCAGAAAAACTTGAAGACGATGCTGCACGAAAAAGCAGGGGGCGAGGTCCTCATTGATGCCGGCCCCCTCAAGCTGGCCCCCAAAACTGCAGTTGAAGTGATCGTCCAGATTCAGCGGCCATACGTGGCCGACAGGTACTGGGAGGAATTGCGCGGGCTGGCGGAAGGAGCCGAAGTCTCCGTAAAGGAGGTTCAAGTTGCGAACTTCATCCCCGAGCTGTTTCATTGCAGCGGGTTCGCCCTCTCGAAGTCGGCCACCAAAGACGGCAAGCTCCTGCATGGCCGCGTGCTCGATTATGCCGTCGATTGGGGTCTGCAGGAACATGCGGTGGTCATCGTTGCCGAACCCGCTGGTCGACTTCCGTGGGTGAACGTCAGCTACGCGGGATTTCTTGGTTCGGTCACCGGAATGAATTCTCAGCAGTTGTCGATTGGCGAAATGGGCGGAGGTGGTCTCGGCCGCTGGGGTGGTCGACCAATGGCGTTGATCGTGCGTGAAGCACTAGAAACCGCCTCGAACCTCGACGAAGCGATCGCCGTATTTCGCGATGGCCCGCGAACGTGCCAGTACTACTACGTCATCGCTGACGGTCGGCAGAAATCGGCCGTCGGTATGGAGGCCTCGTGGGACGTCTTTCAAGTCATTCGCGAAGGGGAAGCCCATCCGCTATTGCCGAAGCCTGTCACCGATTGCGTCCTGTT